>JANEMG010000063.1 GCA_024511045.1 Gammaproteobacteria bacterium
ATAAGAGACAGCTGCTGCCCTGCTGATGCAGCGGATATTGAAAACCGCGCAGCATTCTTTCAGTATGATCACGGGTCGGCGCCGGCTCGACGACACTGGTTTCGCCATCGGCATAGAGACCTGCCAGCAACAGGCAGGATTTCACCTGGGCACTGGCCACCGGCATCTCATAGGACAATCCCGTCAATTTGCCGCTGCCGCTGATATGCAACGGCGCCGTGCCCGCTTCCGTAGCCTCGATTTTCGCACCCATCCGGGTCAAGGGCGTGATGACGCGGCGCATGGGCCGGGACGACAAGGAAGCATCGCCGGTCAATGTCACGGAAAAATCCTGACCCGCCAGCAATCCGGCCAGCAGACGCATGGAGGTCCCGGAATTGCCCAGGTCCAGAGGTCCCTGCGGAGCCTGCAGGCCGTGCAGGCCGACACCATGCACGACAACCTCCCCCTGCACGGGACCTTCGATTTCGACGCCCATGTCGCGGAACGCCCGCAGCGTCGCCAGGGCATCCTCGCCTTCCAGGAAACCCCGGATGCGGGTCACGCCTTCGGCAATGGAGCCGAGAATGATGGACCGGTGGGATATGGATTTATCGCCAGGGACCCGTGCCTCGCCGTGCAGAACACCACCCGGCTGCACCCGAAATGTTATCGCTTTGGACATAATTATTTTTCGATTTGATCTAGAAAGCGCTGCCGCGCCTGGTTAGCATAAGTGAACAGTTCGAACAGCGTGCCGCTGTCCTGATTCTCCAACATCTGTACTATCCCCGCCAGCCGGTCCTGCAGCTCCTCGAGCAGCGGCACGATCTCCTGGCTGTTGGCCAGACAGATATCCCGCCACATGGTGGGATCGCTGGAGGCAATGCGGGTAAAATCCTTGAAGCCGCCGGCGGCATACTGGAATATCTCGATTTGTTCGTCTTTCTTTCCCAGCATTTCCACCAGGGAAAATGCCAGAATGTGAGGAATGTGACTGGTTGCAGCCAGCACCGCATCGTGGTGTCCGGCCGGCATCGACGCCACCGATGAACCCAGCTGCTCCCAAAACTCCTGTACAGCGGTCAATGCCTGCAGCGAATTGTCCGGCAGCGGTGTGATGATCAGGCGTTTGTCCTGAAAAAGATCGGGATCCGCCGCATCCACACCGCTGTTTTCGGAACCGGCGATGGGATGCGCCGGCACGAAATTGGCCGGCACCTTGCCAAACACTTTTTTTGCCGCGGCAATGACGCTGCCCTTGGTGCTGCCGGTGTCGGTATAGATGGCCGTGTCGGACCAGTGTTTCTCCAGCTCTGCCAGCACCGCCTCGATCGCGCCCACCGGCGTCGCGATGACGATGTAGTCCGCATCCTGTACCGCGCTTCCGGGATCGTAGTGATACGCATCGATGATACCCAGCTGTCTTGCCCGTTGCAGGTTCTCGAGATCTTCCCGCCTGCCCAGCGCGACGATCTGCCTGCAAAGACGGCGTTTGCGTGCGGCACTGGCCACGGAACCACCGATCAGCCCGACACCGACAATGCAAAGTTTATTGAACATCGTTCAGGACGTCTCGCAGCGCATCGAGAAACAACCGGTTTTCCTGCTCCCTGCCGATACTGATGCGCAAATGGTTGGGCAGCTGGTAATTCGCCACCGGCCTGACGATGACCCCGCGCCGCAGCAGGGCCTGATAAACAGGCTCCGCGGGCCGCCGCAGATCGACGCTGATGAAATTGCCCACCGAAGGAATCCACTCCAGGCCCAGTTCCGTGAAACCCTGCATCAGCTGCTGCATGCCGGCAGCATTCACTTCCAGCGTGTGCTGCAGGTGCTGCGCATCCTTCAATGCCGCTTCCGCCACCACCAGCGCCAGGGCGTTGTTGTTGAAAGGCTGGCACACACGGTTCAACAGCCCGGCCATCTCCGGGCTGGACAGGCTGTAGCCGATGCGTAGTCCTGCCAGTCCATAGGCCTTGGAAAAGGTCCGGGTGATGATCAGATTGGGGCAATCATCCAGCCATGCCAGACTGTCGGGATAATCCTGCTTCTGCACATATTCGTAATAGGCTTCATCGAGTACGCAGACGACATGCTCCGGCAGTCCCTGGACAAAATCCAGCAGCTCCCGCCCGGGGAGGTAGGTGCCGGTGGGATTGTTGGGGTTGGCGATAAAGACGATGCGCGTGTCGGCATTGATCAAGGCACGCATCGCGTCCAGATCGTGGCCATGGTTTTTTGCCTTGGCGATCTTTGCCGTGGCGCCGGCCGCCTGCGTCACCAGGGGATACACGGCAAAGGCATGCCGGGAAAAAACCACTTCCGAGGAGGTGCTCAGAAAAGTCCTTGCCAGCAGTTCCAGCAGTTCATTGGAGCCATTGCCCAGCGTGATCTGACCGGGGATCACGGCCAGCTTTTCGGCCAGGGCATTTTTCAATGCAAAACCGTTGCCATCCGGGTAGCGGGCCAGTTCCGGCAGGGCCGCCTGTATGGCATCCAGGGCCTGTTCACTGGGTCCCAGGGGGTTCTCGTTGGAGGCGAGTTTGACGATATTTTCGATGCCCAGTTCCCGCTCCAGTTCACTGATCGGTTTGCCGGGCTGGTAGGGTACCAGACCCTGCACGCCGGCTGTCGCCAGGTGGAAAATGGAGTGTTGATTGTTCATAGCAAAGACCGGTGAAAAAAAATCCGCGCTGCTTACAGCACCGCCTTGGGGTAGGAGCCGAGCACCTTCAGCAGATTGACCTTGCTGCGCAGTTCATCCAAAGCCTTGCTGACCGCCGGATCCTGACAATGGCCGTTGATGTCGATAAAAAACACATAGTCCCAGATACCCTGACGGGATGGCCGTGATTCGATGCGCGTCAGGCTGATGCCGTTTTCGGCAAAGGGCTTGAGAATGTCGTGCAGGGCTCCGGGCTTGTTGCCCGTGGATACCAGCAGTGAAGTCTTGTCGTTGCCGGTGCTGGCCGCTGCCTGGTGACCGATGATCAGGAAGCGGGTGGTATTGTCCACCTGGTCTTCGATATTTCTTTCTAGAATGTGCAACTGGTAAAGATCCGCAGCAACCTCGCCGGCAATGGCAGCGGTATTGGCGCGTGCAGCAGCCAGCCTGGCCGCCTCGGCATTACTGTCCACGGCGGTGCGTTTTACGTCCGGCAGGTTTTTGTCCAGCCATTTCCGGCACTGGGCAAGCGACTGCTGATGAGAAAAAACCTCGTTGATCTCTGACAGACTGCCGACATTGCCCATCAGATTGTGCTGGATCCTGACCTCCACTTCACCGCAGATCTGCAACGGGGAAATGGTGAAACGATCCAGGGTATTGCTGATCATGCCTTCGGTGGAATTTTCCACCGGCACCACGCCAAACTGACACTGCCTGTTTTCCACCATCCTGAAAATGTCGTCGATCGTGGCTGCCGGCATGACCTGCGCGGCATGCCCGAAATGCTTGAAGGCCGCCTGCTGGGTAAAGGTGCCTTCCGGCCCCAGATAGGCAACCTGCACCGGTTTTTCCAGGGCCAGGCAGGCAGACATCAATTCGCGGAAGAAGCGGGCTACCGTGTCATTTGCCAGCGGCCCCCGATTCAGATCCTGAATGCGCCGCAACACCAGGGCTTCCCGGTCCGGACGATAAAAACAGTCATTTTCACCGGCAGCCATCTTGGTTTTCGCGACATCCACGGCGATGCTGGCCCGCTGGTTGATCAGCTCCAGGATCTGTTGATCGATGGCATCGATTTTTTTTCGCAATTCCGAGAGTGGAGCGACAGATGTCATGGCGGCAATCCAGAATGATTTATTGGCTTTCTTGGTTAGCGTCTCAAACAGCAAAAGCGATTGGCTGTTTTATTCATCATCAATGGCTTGTGGCTATTGATTATGTCGGCACGTCCCTGCGCCGGATCAGTGCCCGTCATTTACTCTTAATGGGTACGCTCGAATTCGGCCATATACTGGATCAGAGCGTCCACCCCTTCCTCCGGCATGGCATTATAGATGCTGGCGCGCATCCCGCCAACGGAACGATGGCCCTTCAGGGCATGCAGACCGTTCGCTTCCGCCTGCGCCAGAAACGCACTGTCCAGGCTGGCATCCGCCAGAATGAACGGCACATTCATCCGGGAACGGCATTGCCGCTGCACCGGATTGTGATACAGCGAAGAGGCATCGATGGCCTGATACAGCTTGTCCGCCTTGGCGATATTGCGCCGTTCCATGGCGGCAATGCCGCCCAGCCTTTCCAGCCACTGCAGCACCAGCCCCACCAGATACCAGTTGTAGGTGGGCGGCGTGTTCAGCATGGAACCGTTCTTGACCTGCTGGGCATAATTGAAGACGCTGGGCACCCGCTGGTCGGCATTGTCCAGCAAATCCTCGCGCACCACCACCACGGTCACGCCGGCAGGCCCCATGTTTTTCTGGGTGCCGGCATAGAGCAAGGCAAAACGACTGACATCCACCTCCCGGGACAGAATATTGGACGACATGTCGGCGACCAGCGGCAGGCCTGCGGCATCGGGAATATCCTGAAATTCCACGCCATGAATGGTTTCATTGGGGGTATAGTGCAAATAGGCCGCATCGGTGTCGATCCGCCATTCCGCACGGTCGGGAATGCTGGTGAAATTGTCCTCCGCCGAACTGGCTGCAACATTCACCTGACAGTATTTTTTCGCTTCCTTGATGGCCTTGCCCGACCAGGCGCCGGTATTGACATAACTGGCTTTGCTCCTGCCTCCCAGCAGATTCTGGGGTATCATCGCGAACTGTGCCGTCGCTCCACCCTGCAAAAACAGAATGCGGTAATTGTCCGGCACCGCCAGAAGCTTTCTGAAATCGGCCTCCAGTTGTTCGGCAATGGCGGAAAACTGTTTGCCGCGATGGCTCATTTCCATTACCGACATGCCGCTGCCACGCCAGTCCAAAAGCTCTTCCCGAGCCTGCTCGAGCACCTCCAGCGGCAACATGGAAGGTCCGGCGCTGAAATTATAAATCCGTGACATAGTTATTGTTCTCCAGTTTCGTTGTTTGGCAAGGGCTGGTCATCGCCATTTTTCTGTTCGTCATCGAACAACATTTCGATACGGTCGACGCCCACTACCCGTTCATTTCTTCCCAGTTTGATAATCGTGACGCCCTGGGTGTTTCTGCCCAGCACGGAAATTTCATCCACGCGGGTCCTGACCAGGGTGCCTGCATCGGTGATCAACATGATTTCATCCCGATCGGAAACCAGCACCGTCCCGACGAGGTTGCCGTTGCGCTTCGAGGTCTGGATCGCGATCACGCCCTGTCCGCCGCGCTTGTGTACGGGAAATTCATCCAGGCGGGTGCGTTTGCCAAAACCGTTTTCGGTAATGATCAGCACGGTCCCCTCGGTGGAAATGATCAGGGAGATGACGCGCTGGCCTTCCTGCAGACGAATGCCCCTGACGCCGGCAGCCATTCTGCCCATGGAGCGCACATCGCTTTCCGGAAAGCAGACCGCCTTGCCGGAACTGCTGAACAACAGTACCTGCTGTTTGCCGTCGGTAATTGCGACACCCACCAGACGATCGTTGTCCTTCAGGTCGATGGCAATCTTGCCATTACTGCGCTGCCGTTGGAATTCCTTCAGCGGCGTCTTTTTCACGGTGCCTGCCTCGGTGGCCATGAACACATACTGGTTTGCACTGTACTCCCGAACCGGCAGCATGGCGTTGATGCGCTCCCCCTGCTCCAGCGGCAGCAGATTGATAAAGGGCTTGCCGCGCGCAGCCCGGCTGGCGACCGGCAATTGATAGACCTTCAACCAGTAGACCTTGCCCAGACTGGAAAAGCACAGAATGGTGTCATGGGTGTTGGCGATGATCAGCTTCTCGACGTAATCCTCTTCCTTGGTCGCCGTGGCCGATTTGCCGCGGCCTCCACGACGCTGGGCCTTGTAGGCATCCAGCGGCTGGGATTTGACGTAGCCGGTATGGGACATGGTCACCACCATATCTTCCTCGGTGATCAGGTCTTCGGCGGAAAGATCCAGAAAGTCGGGCAGGATTTCCGTGCGCCTGGCATCGTTGAACTGTTCCCTGACGGCGTGCAGTTCCTCCGTGATCACCTCCATCAGCCGGGTGTCGCTGGCCAGAATATGCAGGTAACCATCGATCTGCTCCAGCAACTGCTTGTATTCATCGACGATCTTGTCCTGTTCGAGACCAGTCAGGCGGTGCAGACGCAGGTCCAGGATGGCCTGGGCCTGCACTTCGGAAAGCCGATATTCGCCGTCGTGCATGCCGAATTCCGGCGCCAGGTCTTCCGGGCGGGAACGCGTGGTATCGGCCCGATCCAGCAATGCGGAGACAAGACCGGGATCCCAGCGCCTGGCCAGCAGCTTCTGCTTCGCTTCCGCCGGCGTCGCCGCGGTCTTGATCATGTCGATCATTGCGTCGATATTCGCCAGGGCGATTGCCAGGCCTTCCAGCACGTGGGCGCGCTCCCTGGCCTTGCGCAGATTGTAGATGGTTCTGCGGGTGACGATCTCGCGGCGATGATGGATAAAGGCCTGCAGGATTTCCTTGAGATTCAGCAGCCGTGGCCGGCCGTCGATCAGCGCCACCATGTTGATGCCGAACACGGTCTGCAATTGCGTGTGCTTGTAGAGATTGTTGAGGATAACCTCGGCCACCTCGCCGCGGCGCAATTCGATGACCATGCGCATGCCATCCTTGTCCGATTCATCGCGCAGCGCCGAAAGGCCTTCCAGCTTGCCCTCCTTGACCATTTCGGCAATTTTTTCCAGCAGTCTTGCCTTGTTCACCTGATAGGGCAGTTCGGTGACGATGATCGCCTGCCTGTCGCTGTCACCGATGTCCTCGAAGTGACAGCGGGCACGCAGATGTATGCGCCCCCGGCCGGTCTGGTAGGCGCTGTGTATACCAGCCGCGCCATTGATCATGGCGGCGGTGGGAAAATCGGGGCCGGGAATGTGCTGCATCAAGGCATCGATGGTGGTTTCCGGATTGTCGATCAATGCCAGACAGGCATCGATCACTTCACCCAGGTTGTGCGGTGGTATGTTGGTCGCCATGCCCACGGCGATACCTGCCGAACCATTGATCAGCAGCGTCGGGACCTTGGTGGGGAGGACGCTGGGTTCGGATTCCGACTCGTCGTAGTTGGGGATGAAATCGACGGTTTCCCTGTCCAGGTCGGCCAGCAGCTCGTGGGCGATCTTTGCCATGCGCACTTCGGTGTAACGCATGGCGGCAGGGGAATCGCCATCCACCGACCCGAAATTGCCCTGGCCGTCGATGAGCATGTAGCGCATGGAAAAGGGCTGCGCCATGCGCACGATGGTGTCGTAGACCGCCGTGTCGCCATGGGGATGGTATTTACCGATGACATCACCGACCACGCGTGCGGACTTCTTGTAGGGCTTGTTCCAGTCATTGCCCAGTTCGCTCATGGCATAGAGCACGCGGCGATGCACCGGCTTGAGACCATCCCTGACATCGGGAAGCGCCCGCCCGACAATGACACTCATGGCATAATCCAGGTAGGACTGCTTCATCTCGTCTTCGAGATTGACAGGAATGATTTCTTTGGCGAAGTCTGACTCTGACATTGATCCTCAAATATACAAAAGAAATGCCGGTTAGCTGTTGGGGAATTTATCAGCTAACCGGCATCGCGGTTTGACCCGACGCGAATGCGGCAATCCGTTCAATTCGCGCCAGGGCCAAGTAAACCAACCTGAAAAACGCTGAAATTATAACAAATTAAATGTCCCGAGTCGAAGTCAATTACTGCCGGGAAAGCGAATGACACATTACCTGACAAAGAAGCCATGCCATACTGCGAGGGTACATCGATGGTTGTCATTGCGCATGGAACGGGAAAACTTACAGGCCGGCGCTTAGTGCCGCAGAAAAGATTTCTCCTGCGCTCGAAAGGTCATTCGGAATCCTGAAATATTTCCTGCAGAAACGCCGTCATGGAATTCCAGGAACGCCGATCGGCATCGGCCTGGTAGACGGTGCCGAAATCCGGATCGTTGGCAACCGGATTGGTAAAGGCATGCATGGTATGGCCGTAGACATGCACCTGCCAGTCGGCTCCGGCCGCCGTGAGTTCCTCCTGCAGGGCGCTGACCTGTTCGGGAGGCACCATGGGGTCATCATGTCCGTGAAGCACCAGCAGCTTCGCCGCGATCCGGGTTCCTGTCAGGTTTTCCGGCGCACCCAGCAGACCATGGAAGCTGACCACGCCCTGGATGTCGGCGCCGGTTCTGGCCAGATCGAGCACGCAAAGCCCGCCGAAGCAAAAACCGATGGCGGCAATTTTTCCGGAATCGACCCAGGGCAGCTCTTTGACCTCGGCCAATGCTGCGAAAATGCGTTTTTGCAGCATTGTCCGGTCATCGATAAAAGGCTGCATCAATGCCGCGTTTTCCTCGACACTGTTGCCAAGCACCCCCTTGCCATACATGTCCAGGGCAAAGCCGACATAGCCAAGCTCTGCCATCCTGACCGCCTTCTGTTCCACGAAGGCATCCCGTCAGCGCCAGGCATGATTGATCAGTACCGCCGGTCTTCTGCCGGCAACGGCATCGTCATAGGCGATGAAGGCCTCGAGCTGCACGGCATCGTCCTGGTAATCCCTGGTGGTTGTCACGATGGCCATGGCATTCCTCCCTATTCGCCGATGAAATCGTAGGCGACGATGCGATTGACCAGCGGCTTCAGCTGTTCGTTGACGATTTTTTTATGCCTGGGGTGCTGCATGTAGGCCTGCAGCGCCTTTTTATCCTTCAGGGTCACGGTCACACCGACATCGAAGGTATCGTCGACGATGGCCCGCTCGCTGGGCATGACGATCCCGACATGCCGGTTGATGATCCCCGGCAAATCATTCAGTTGGCGGCTGGCGGCAACGAATTTGCTGCGCATCGCGGCATTTCCGGGCTCTTTCAGCCAGACCAGAACGACATGGGTGACCGGGCCGTCAACGACTTTATCCCCGGCCTGTGCATGCCCCGCCGCAAACAGCAGCAGACCGGCCAACAGCATGGGTAATACTTTTTTATAGCGCATCATTGCAATTCTCCTGTTTTTTTCAATGTTTCAAGGAATCCGATGGCAGCTTCCTCCACCAGATCGATGACTCTTTCGAAACCGTATTTGCCGCCATAATAGGGGTCGGGCACTTCCCGCACCGGCAGATGCGGCGCATATTCCAGAAAAAACCTGATCTTGTGCGCCACTTCTTCAGGACAGGCCTGGATCAGCGTTTCATAATTGTCTTCATCCATCACCAGAATATAATCGAAGTCGCTGAAATCACCCATCACGAACCTGCGGGCGCGTATGTGCTGCAGCTCCACATCCCGTTCCTGCGCCGCCCGCTGGGCGCGCAGATCGGGCGCCTCGCCGACATGGTAGGCATGCGTACCCGCCGAATCGACGACGAATCGGTCCTCGAGCTGCTGTTCCCAGATGATCTTATTGAAGACCCCTTCCGCCGTCGGTGAGCGGCAGATATTGCCCATACACACAAACAGCACTTTGATTTTTTCCATGGCGGCGGCAAAACTTCCTGAAAGCGCCCGAATCGGGCATTAAACGGCAAGCGAAAAATCGATCGCCAATGAGCCATATGCAAAACTAAAAATTGATTTTGGCTGGTTGAATGCTGCGCACCCTGTGGATGCGAATGATTCTCAATAATTACGTATTTCTAT
>JANEMG010000064.1 GCA_024511045.1 Gammaproteobacteria bacterium
TAGTTCGTTGATTTGTAATTGATCGCTTTTCATGTTCGCAAAACAAAAAATGGTATTTAATTACATTTCAACGAACTACGTCAACTTTCTGTGCTTTTTGTCATGTACAGAGAATATGCCGGGGTTCCTGCGTGAGCCAGAAGGCATCATTGCGGCTCAATTGAACAAACAGACCCACCAGTTCCGGCTTGAACAGACTGCCGCTGTACTGGCTGATGGTCTCGATAATCTGCTGCTTGGCATCCAGGATATTCTCTTGATAGTGCCCGGAAGCGAGAGCATCCACCCGGTCGACCAGAAAAACCCAATTGGCCAAGGTGGCGGTTTTTTCCTCCAGCCCCGCTGCCAGGAGATCTTCCCAGCGGCTATGATGGTATAACACATAGGGAGCCAGAACAGCCAACGGGGCAAACCTGGCCAGACGTTCAGAACCCACGCGGCAGTGCTCGGCAGCTCCTGCCCACTCCAGTTCGCTGATGATCTGCCGGTGCACTTCGGTGGAAGAAACGCCGACATCATGCAGCAAGCCCAGCTGGAAAACCTGATCCCCGGTCAATTCCAGGCCGAGTTCCGCAAATCCCTGGAGCATCATGAAACCGACCCGTTTGCCATGATACAACGCATCCACGCCGACCAGATCCAATGCATCCGAGAGCGCCACAACTGACTGCTGCAAATTGATGCGCATGCTCCCTCCATATCCGGATTCTGCCGGCGCAAACAGGGGGCCTTGCCCGATATCGCACCACAGCCGGCAGACTGATTACATCGACACAGGCTGCGAATTTGCAAACCCGCCCCTGAAATAAACCCCATGCCCCCCTGATGAAGAGGAAAACAAGCGGTATACTCTTAAAGTGCAGACACGGCAACCCGGAGTATAAATAATCCTGTGACGCTTTGTACAATATTACCAGAGCCCAGGATTTTGCTCAGCCGTCTTTGCTGTACCGCACCTCGACGCGCCGCCTTCTTTGCGCCGCCGCCTGCACAATATTTTTCCGCTCGGCGGCATCCGCCCCACCCCAGGCCGTGATTTCCTGCAGTGTGCGGAAGCAACCCAGACAGATATCCTGCGTATCCAGACAGCAGTTTCCTGTACAGGGAGAAGCGACTCGCGCCTGTTCGTCATTCATCGAAATGTCCGTCAACAGGGGGAAATTCTGCCATGGCAGCATGCTCCGAAATCCCCAAAAAAAAGGCTGCATAAGAGAATTATGCAGCCTTTTCAGGTCTATTGGCTGGGGAACAAGGATTCGAACCTTGGTTGGCGGAGTCAGAGTCCGCAGTCCTGCCGTTAGACGATTCCCCAAATCTGAGTTTCTGTAATTATCTACGTCAATGCAAATTAACGTTTTGAGTATTGTGGCCGCTTTCTCGCTTTGTGCAAGCCGATCTTTTTACGCTCCACGACTCGCGCGTCGCGGGTCACGTAACCGGCTTTTCTCAGCACAGGACGCAAGGTCTCATCATAGTCCATCAAGGCGCGAGCCAGTCCGTGTCTGATGGCACCGGCCTGGCCTGACGGTCCGCCGCCCTTGACAATGATGTTGATATCCAGACTGCCGACCATATCAACGCATTCCACTGCCTGGCGGGCAACCATCTGGTCTGTCTTGCGGCCAAAATATTCCTCGATGGTCTGGTTGTTGATGGTGAATTGACCAGATCCTGGTTTTGCATAGACCCGTGCAATCGCACTCTTGCGACGACCTGTTCCATAATACTGCGCTGTAGCCATTACTATAACCTATTCTTTTTAGATTTCTAAAACCTTGGGCTGTTGAGCCTGATGTTGATGTTCCGGACCGGCATAGACTTTCAATTTCTTGAACATCGCCCTGCCCAGAGGATTTTTCGGCAGCATGCCCTTCACAGCGGTGCTGATGATGCGGTCAGGAAATGTTTTTCTCAATTTGCCGAGGCTCACTGCCTTCAGGTTGCCGACATAACCGGTATGACGGTAGTAGATCTTGTCTTTTTCCTTGTTGCCAGTAACCTTGATCTTTTCTGCATTGACGACAATGATATAATCGCCTGTATCCACATGCGGCGTGTATTCCGGTTTGTGTTTACCGCGGAGGCGACGGGCAATCTCGGTAGCAAGCCGCCCAAGCGTCTTCCCTTCCGCATCGACCACGTACCAATCGCGCTTGACTTCTGCTAGTTTTGCACTAAATGTTTTCATTGTCACTACTTCAATTGTCTAAAGCCACTGAAAGGCGGGAATTTTACTTGGATTACTTTTAGTTTTCAAGTGAATTTGCAATTCTATCGCAAACAGATTTTTCGCACAGCAAAAATTTTCCTGATTACACATCAAGCTTCAGCCATTTTCCAAAATGGAAAACCGTGTTCAACAAATGCCGGATCATCACTTTCAGTCCATGTTCAGTCAATATGAAACAGGTGCTGTACTGATTTCGGGAGACACAATAAAGTATCATTTCGACGCCAGGAGAAATCCCGGGCGCCATGGCCATGAAGCAACGCTCAAGCACCCTCCTGACAACGGGATGACCAGAATAACAGCGTCGCGACAAAACTGAAGGGCTTACGGAATCAGTCTCCGTCTATCAATGACGGGCACTAATCCGGCGCAGGGTAGCACCGGCATAATCAATGGCCATAAGCCATTGATTATGAAGAAAACAGCCAATCGCATTTGCTGTTTTCTTTCTATAAACACCCCATGGATGGGTGTTTATACATGCGATCTGATGCTATTTTATCAAATGACTCATCAATCAGGGATTCGGTATTCGCCCCATTCCCCGAAAAATGTTGTAACAACCCCGCCGCATTCAGACTGCAGCCAGCTGCACTCAATGCTTAGCGTGGCGCTTTTTCTTTTTTGCCTTGTCCTTGCCTTTGCCAGACCCCGGCTTTTCACCCAACCTGGACAGCTGCAACTGTCTTCCGGACACCCAGACCTTTTTCAAATCCCGGAAAATACTGCGCGGCATGCCTGCCGGCAGCTCGACGGTACTGTAATCGTCATGAATGGTGACCCTGCTGATCAACTCACCGTCCAGACCAGCCTCGTTGGCAATCGCGCCAACGATATTGGCCGGCTTGACGCCGTGCTCTTTTCCCACTTCCACCCGGAACAACTCCATATCCAGGCCGTGCGCAGGAGCATCGGCTGACTGTCTAACCAGTGCTTTTTTGCCTTCGTCCTGGTGTTTACGCCCGTCCCGCCCATGCTTTTCATGCTTTTTCTGCTGTTTTTTGGGTCTTTCCGCCACCGCCCGCAGCTGCTTCTTCAATAACAGCGGCTTGTCGCCCTGGGCCATGATGGCCAGCGCCGCGGCGATATCGAGCAGCGGTGCGTCGTATTCCTGCTGGTACTGAGCCAGCAACTGGCGATAAAACTCCATGTTTTCATTGGCCATGGCATCGCTGATGCGCTGCTTGAAGCGCTCCACCCTCTGGTCATTGATAAGCTGAGTCGACGGCATCTCCAGCAGCTCGATCTTCTGACGGGTGGCCTTTTCTATGGCACGCAGGATACGTTTTTCCCTGGGTGCGACGAACAGGATCGCCTCGCCGCTGCGTCCCGCCCGGCCGGTCCGGCCGATACGGTGTACATAGGCTTCCGTATCGTAGGGAATGTCGAAATTGATGACATGGCTGATGCGCTTGACATCCAGCCCTCTCGCCGCGACATCGGTTGCCACCAGAATATCCAGTTTACCGTTTTTCAGTTGCTCGACGGTTCTCTCCCGCTGGTTCTGCGCAATATCACCGTTCAGCGCGGCTGTGGCATAGCCTCTGGCTTCCAGCTTTTCCGCCAGTTCCACGGTCGCGGTCTTGGTACGCACGAAAACGATGATGCCATCGATGACCTCGGCTTCCAGAATGCGCGTCAACGCTTCCAGCTTGTTGTGCATGCCGCTGGCTATCCAGTAGCGCTGCTTGATGGTCTCCGCGGTGGTGGTAGGAACCTTTACCGTCACTTCCACCGGTTCCTGCAAATGCTGCTTGGCAATGCGACGGATGACGTCAGGCATGGTCGCAGAAAACAGGGCGATCTGCCGCTGTTCCGGAATCTGCTCGAGAATCCATTGCACATCGTCGATAAAACCCATGCGCAGCATTTCATCCGCCTCATCGAGCACCAGACATTGCAGCGTTCCCAGCTTCAAGGTGCCCTTGCGCATATGATCCATGACCCTTCCAGGTGTACCCACCACGACATGTACGCCACGCTTCAATCGCTGGATCTGCCCCCGGTAATCCTGGCCGCCATAGATTGGCAGAACGTGCAGTCCATGCAGATGTGCCGCATAGCGTTGAAATGCCTCGGCAACCTGAATCGCCAGCTCCCTGGTGGGCGCCAGCACCAAAACCTGGGGCTGGGCCCTGCGCAGATCGATTCTGGACAACAGCGGCAGTGCGAAAGCTCCGGTCTTGCCGGTACCGGTCTGGGCCTGGCCGAGCACATCCCGGCCAGCCAGGACATGAGGGATGATTTGCGCCTGGATCGGTGTCGGGGCTTCATAGCCCACATCATCCAGCGCTTTCAATACTGGCTCATTGAGATTCAATTGGCGAAAAGTCGGGGTTGATGAAAGATCATCGGTCATTGAACATACCTGAATGAAAGGGCAATGACGAAATCTCGCCCTGCCGGGTGTGAAAATCTGCTGACGGTATTGCTTGCGAAGGAGAGAACCCTGCCGAACCGGCATGGATCGTTGGAATCTTGATTCTTGACGGTATATTACTTAGAACAGTTTCTCAGGAAACCGGTAAAGAGAATTTACCGGTTTTTGCCCAGCAATGCCTTACGGCTATCGATCATGTCCTTGTCCTTCATCCATATCCGGACCCTTACATGAAAAACAGGGTATTATAGAGGGTTATATATAAATTTGATATAATTAATTTTTCCTGGAACAAAAAGATACCCGCCAGGACGCGCAAGCAACTGCAGGAAATTCAATGCAGCACCTAACTCATCGTTCCAGGCGCCGCAAACGTCTGCGCAAATTTTCGATCTCTTCGAGCAGATCCAGCGCCAGCGCCGCTCCCGCCACATTGACCCCCAGATCCCGCTCCAGGCGCAGCGCACTGCGTACCCGATAGACACTGATGCCCCCGGAAACGCCATTGCGCCGGATTGCGCCCCAGGGGTTCCACGATGCCTTCCTGCACCAGCTCGAATACCCGTTCCGCCGGCACCTGACAGGCACAGCACAACTCGGCCAGCGTCAGTTCGACATCTTCCTCCAGCACTTCGCCGGACAACAAAGCCAGAATATCGTTCGCCATAATCACTCAGACCCCCAGATGTGCACGCGGATTGAATTTCAGCGCCTTTTCGAATTCACGATAGGCGGCCCTGGCGGATTCACTCTTCGCCGGCGGCAGAGCGATCTGCAAAACCACGTAGAAATCACCCGGCGGCCTGGCCGGAATACCCTTGCCCTTGAGACGCAGCTTGCGCCCCCCGCGGGAGCCCGGTGGTATCTTCACGTCAACCGGCCCAGGGGGGCGTCGGCACCTTGACTTTCGCACCCAGGGCCGCCTCCCAGGGCGCCACGGGCAAATCCAGAAAGACATCCTTGCCCTCGACATGATAGAAAGGATGCGGCCTGAATTCAACCTCCAGGTACAGGTCGCCGGCCTCACCCTTGCCGATACCGGCCCCACCCTGTCTGGCCAGACGGATGTGCTGCCCCTGGTGTATGCCCTTGGGAATATGCACATTGAGCGTCCGCTCCTGGATATGTGGGCGGTTGTCGGCACCCAGTTCGGTATGCTTCAGGGTCAGCAGCCGCGTGCCGCCATGATAGGCATCCTCCAGATCGATGAGCACCCTGGCGTAGGTATCCTGGCCGCGGGCACTGAACTCGGTGCGCCCAGCGCCTGAACCGCTCCAGGCGAAACCGCGGCCAAACAGACTCTCGAAGAAATCGCTGAAACCTTCGGCGCCAGCACCGGTGAAGCCGCCGCCATGGAATTCGAAACCCTGGTCCCAGTCCGGCGGCGGGTGGAATTCCTGTCCCGCTTTCCAGTTGGCGCCAAGCTGATCGTAGGCGGCGCGTTTTTCCGGGTCCTTGAGCACCTCATAGGCTTCCCCCACTTCCTTGAAGCGCGCTTCGGCATCCGGTTCCTTGCTCACATCGGGATGATATTTGCGCGCCAGCTTGCGATAGGCGCGCTTGATTTCATCCTGCGTGGCGTCGCGCTTGACACCCATGATTTTATAATAGTCTTTGAATTCCATCGTTGTATCGGCTTAAGAGAGTGGATGCCCCGGCAACAGCAGCGTGCCGGGACGTCGCAGGGCAGCGGGCTGCCCTGCGCAACAACGGCGGCCGGGGCATGAACCGAGCGGCATTGTACTCGGAATCGACGCCATCTGCCAAACCGCCACTACCAGCTCAACGCGACATAGCGTTGCATGTTTCCCTGCCTGATGAGCATCAGCACCCGCCTGCTGTCACGGCTCGCTTCGATGGCCTTCTTGAACTCGGCGGCACTCTTCACCGCCCTGCGATTGACCTGCAGGATCACCGTGCCAGGCTCTATCCCGGCCATCGCGGCAATGGATCCCGGCTTCACTTCCGTGACCACCACGCCCACCCCAGGACGGACATGGAACTGCTCGGCCAGTTCCCGCGTCAAGGTCTGCACGGTCAAACCGATCTCGACAGTGCTTTGCGCCGGCCCCTGGGCCAACAGCTTGTCCTTGCTGAGTTTGCCGATGCTGACCCTCAGCCTTTTCTTGCCGCCATTGCGCAGAATGGTCAGCTCCACCTCACTGCCGGGAGGCGTCAGCGATACCCGGTTGCGGAAGCTGCCGACATCATTCACCGGCTTGCCGCGGTAGGCGATGATGATATCCCCCTGCTGCAGACCCGCCTGTTCGGCTGGAGAACCCTCCGACACCTGCGCCACCAGCACGCCACTGCGCTGTTCGATGGCAAAGGATTCGGCCAGATCGGGAGTCAGCGGCTGGATCACGATACCGAGGTAGCCGCGTATCACTTCGCCTTTTTCGATCAACTGGGTGGCGATGGCCTTGGCCAGATTGCTTGGAATGGCGAAGCCGATGCCCATGTAGCCGCCGCTGCGACTGAAGATGGCGGAGTTGATACCGACCACGTCACCATCCAGATTGACCAGCGGCCCACCGGAATTGCCGGGATTGATGGCCGCATCGGTCTGGATGAAATCCTCATAGTCGGTGATGCCGATACTGGTCCGGCCGGTGGTGCTGACCACACCCACGGTGAGGGTGTTGCTCAGGCCAAACGGATTGCCGATGGCCAGCACCCATTCGCCCACCTCCAGTTTCGAGGAATCCGCCATGGCCAGCACCGGCAGACCGGAGGCCTTGATTTCGATGACCGCCACATCGGACTGCGGATCGCGACCGGTGATTTTGGCATTGAATTCACGCCCGTCCTGAAACCTGACGCGGATCTTTTCGGCATTGGCGACGACGTGATTGTTGGTCAATATATAGGCCTTGTCGGCCAACAGCCCATCCATCACCGCAAACACAAATCCCGAACCCTGTCCCAGCACCCGGCGCTGCGGCGGCTGAGGCCGCCGGGGAGTCATGCCGGGTACTCCCGGCAGCGGCTGGCCGAAGAAGTGCCGGAACAGATCATCGCCAAAGGGCCATTCCTCGCCGAAAGGCGCCGGAAACGGCTGCAGTTGGGGACTGGCTGCCCTGCCCTCGACCTGGATAAACACCACCGCTGGCGAAACCGCCCGGGCCACCGCGGCAAAAGCCTTGCTGGTCTGGCGCAGGTTTTCCACACCGCCGTCCGCGGCATGGACCGGTCCCGTGGCAACGACTGACAACAGCAGCAGCAAAAAGGGAATGATGCGTTTGTTCATGGGAAAAATCCCTCCATTCAATCGATATCGACTTTAATGACTTTACGGCGGCGCTGTGCACTTTTAGGCAGTTCGATTTTCAGCACTCCCTTGTCGTAACTGGCGCTGGCTTCAGCGGCCGTCACTTCCTCGGGCAGCGGAAAGGCCCGTTCGAAACTCCCATAGGCGCATTCCATCACATGATAGCGCCCTTCGGTACGGTTGCGTTCGATGCGCTTTTCGCCGCGAACCACCAGGTAATCGTCCAGAACCTCGATATCGAAATCGTCACGCTCCATGCCGGGGGCCTCCATACGGATGACAACCTTGTCGTCATCATCGAACACCTCTGCAGCCAGCACACCCCAGCCGGCGCTGCGAATGGCGATTTCCCGCGACTCCTGTTCATCGGCGGCACTCTTTCTGCCGGGTGTAAAACGCGTCAATGCGCCTGCCGCCCTGCGATAGAGCTTCTGCCAGCCATCCACGACAGATTCCCAGGCTTCATTGAGGCCTTCACGTAATTGATGCAATGTAGACATGTTCATTCTCCTGTCGTTGCTAGAGGCGGGGCTGGCTCAACAGACAGCCTCGCGTGGATTTTCAGAAATAAACGTTGCGGCGTTCGTCCTGGTTTCTTTGTCCATTTCGACTTCCGCAGATACAACGACTCCAGTCAGCATTTTCATTTTGACTCTTTGCCGTCATTTCGACGGCGGGTAAAGCACATCTAGTCCTTTGCTGGATATGGGTGTTTACAGACAATTATTCAAGAAATTATCACCATCCTGGCTATCAATACAAAACAGACAAAACAGGCACAGCACCAGTGATCACGCCGACAACCACACCCCCTCTCTGCGCCGGAACGACGGCGTTGTTTCGATCATACCCTCCTGTTTCCACCGGCGGCAGGAGAAATCTTTACCTGATTACGCATGCCCCTCAGCTTTGCTGAAACCCTGTTGTTCCTGTCATCCCGACGACAGGAGGGATCTTGCGCGTTGCCACATTGCCATGACGCCCAGCATTTCTCCTGGCGTCGAAACGACACTTTATGGGTCTTCCCGACAGCAGTGCAGCACCTGTTTTGCGTCGATAAGCACAGGATGACCGTCATGACTCATCATTGCCTGAGCGCTGTTTTTCAGTTGGAAAATGGCTGAAGCTTGTGGGCAATCAGAAATCCTGATACTTCACCACATGCAATGAAGCCAAAACCATGCCACATCCTGACAGTCCCGCAAACACAGGATGCCTGTCGTCGTCATCCCTTTACCCGCAGCTGTTGCCGGCAAGAATGGCCGCCAGCGGGCATCCCGCCCGGCCAGACTGACCGGGGGATCATCCAACACTACAACAGAAAGTCCTTCACCCCCAGCAAAATCATATCGACGGCCCCCAGATTGAGCAGCAGCCCCATGAATTTTTCCATTGCCTGCATCCCCCGTCGTCCCAGCATTACGCTGAGACGCCGGCCGAGCAGGAAAATTCCGCCGGTAACCAGGAACACTGCGGACAATGCCAGCAGCAGCTCCGGCAACAGCGTCTGCTGCTGGGTGCCCAGTATCATCACGGTGGTGATCGCCGACGGACCGGCCAGCGAAGGAACCGCAATGGGAACCAGCAACGGATCGTCCCGGTAGTCATCTTCGAAGATCTCTGAAGCCGAGTGAAAAATCATTTTCAGGGAAATCAGAAACAAGATCACGCCGCCGGAAACAGTCAGCGAAGCTCTCAAGCGTGTCGCTACCTCGTGATAGATTTTGGGACATCCAAGTCTCCAAAATCGACTCGCCAACGCGACAACCATTATTGCCCCGGCCGTCCTGCGTCCGTGCCGCTTCGCCAACATC
>JANEMG010000394.1 GCA_024511045.1 Gammaproteobacteria bacterium
ATTCAATGCCTGTTTGTGCAAGTCCTTCAACTTGATCCTAAAACGCTGCGTCTTGAGGCTTTGTAGGGCAACGGATGCAGCAGAAAATAGTGGGTAAAAAATGAACTCCGAAACTTTAGTTACAAGTGTTAATCGACGGGGAAGCCAAGGCTGCGGTACTCCTGAGCCGCCGCAGTTGAAAAAATTCACAGTAACAACTCACCCCTACCGGAAGAAGCCCCTGTAGGTGGTCTGTGGAGGAAGTGTCTTTGGCAGGGATGCCAAAGCCAAGCCTGCAGGGACGTATTCATGGCGTCTTCCGGAACAGACCACCCATAGGGGCCCGAGTAGTAACAATTCACATTCGTTTGCAGAGGGGGACCCATGCATCAGAGAATTACATCCGATACCGTTGCAACCCGCTACTGGCATGCCCTGGACGATGGCAGGATTCAGTGCGACCTGTGTCCCAGGTTCTGTAAATTGCACGATCAGCAGCGCGGCCTTTGTTTCGTCAGACAGAACCTTGACAACCAGATCGTCATGACCAGTTACGGCCGCTCCAGCGGCTTCGCCGTGGATCCCATCGAAAAAAAGCCGCTGAATCATTTTTATCCGGGCAGCGCGGTTTTTTCCTTTGGCACGGCCGGCTGCAACCTGGCCTGCAAATTCTGTCAGAACTGGGACATCAGCAAGTCCCGGGAAATGGATACGCTGATGAGCCGGGCGGAACCGGAGGCGATCGCAAAAACGGCGCAGGAACTCGGCTGTAAAAGCGTCGCCTATACCTACAACGATCCGGTGATATTCCATGAATATGCTGTGGATACCGCCGAGGCCTGCCGTGCATTGGGGATCAAATCGGTGGCCGTATCCGCCGGCTATGTCTGTCCGGAACCCAGGGCGGAATTCTACCGCATGATGGATGCGGCCAACATCGACCTGAAGGCATTCACCGAGCGTTTCTATCACAAGATCACCGGCGGGCATCTGGCGCCGGTGCTGGATACCCTGCAATATACCGTTGGCAAATCATAATTTAGCAAAACAGTAGCACCAGAAAATGCCGTAAGCATTTGTTAATATGTGATATATTTCTATTAGCCGGCTGTTTCTGGCTGCTAAATTTTCAAGTGCGGAAAGTATATATACAGCATGAGACATCGGTCTGGCTGGAACTGACGACTTTGATCATACCCGGCGAAAATGACTCCGATGCGGAACTGGAGGAAATGAGCCGCTGGGTCGTCGACAATCTCGGCGCCGACGTGCCGATGCATTTTTCCGCCTTCCACCCCGACTGGAAGATGCGCGACAAACCCCCGACACCGGTTGCTTCGCTGCTGAATGCCCGTGACATTGCCCTGAAGAACGGCGTGCACTATGCCTATGTGGGCAACGTCCATGAAAAATCCGCAGACAGTACCTACTGCCATGCCTGCGGTGCGCTGTTGATCGGCCGGGACTGGTACGAGCTTTCGGAATGGAATCTGGATGAATCGGGCTGCTGCAGCGCCTGCGGCGCCCGATGTGCAGGGCATTTTGATAGACAGCCGGGGACCTGGGGCGCGAGGCGCATGGCAGTCAGGATGTGATGTTCAAGCAGCAGCCATGATTTTCCCGCGTAGCGCAATAGCAACGTTTTGCTTCACTGTTAGCTGATCAGGTCTTGCGCGATTGTACGTTGCCGAGTAGATCGGTCATCTTCAGGGTGTTTCTGTGCAGCCGTTTCTGATAGATCAATGCATAGGTCAGTACCGCCGCCACGTACTTCCTGGTTTCATCGAAGGGGATCATCTCGATCCAGATATCGGCAGGCAGCGCCTGACCCGATGCGGGCCTGCGTTGTAGGCGGCCGCGGCCAGGGCGAAATGCCCGCCGAAGCGATTCATCATTTGCCGGTAATAATAGGTGCCATATTTCAGGTTCAGTTCCGGGTCGAACAGCGCATTGTCGGAACGCCAGGGCTCGCGCAGGTTTTTTGCAATTTGCTGACCGGTCTGCGGCATGATCTGCATCAGGCCGCGGGCACCCACAGGAGAAAGCGCCGCTTCATCGAAGGCGCTTTCCCTGCGGATCAGGCTGAAGACGATGGCCGGGTCGAGATTGCTTCTTCTGGCGTGTTTCAAGACTTTTTCCCGATAGGCGATCGGAAATCGGGAGATGGCATCATCCCGTTGTTCTACCTGAATCAGCGTCGTGACGGCCAGTCGCTTCCAGCCCATTTCCTGGGCGAGATAGGCCGCAGCGGGAAGTTGCCAGTGGTTCAGCCGCTGAATTGCAAACCACCATTGCTTGCGTGCCTCATCATGGCGCCCGAAATGCTGGAATTCCAGTACGGACTTGAAGGCATTGCTTTCCCTGAAGCGGGTCAATTTCAACCGTTCCCGTTGTACCGGTGCTTCACCGATCTGGTCAAGCGTGTCGCTACCTCGTGATAGATTTTGGGACATCCAAGTCTCCAAAATCGACTCGCCAACGCGACAACCATTATTGCCCCGGCCGTCCTGCGTCCGTGCCGCTTCGCCAACATC
>JANEMG010000395.1 GCA_024511045.1 Gammaproteobacteria bacterium
GGCGTGGATCCCTATTACCTGACCCACAAGGCCCAGTCCGTCGGCTACCATCCACAGATCATTCTGTCAGGCAGACGCATCAACGACTACATGGGCAAGTACGTGGTTTCCAGGGTAATCAAGCTGATGCTGAAAAAACGTCTGCATATCCAGCAGGCGAACATCCTGATCCTCGGGCTGACCTTCAAGGAGGACTGCCCTGACCTGCGCAACACCCGGGTCATCGACATGATCGACGAATTCCGGGAATATGAAGCCCGGGTCGATGTCTACGATCCCTGGGTGGACAGGCAGGAGGCGCAGGACGAATACGGTATCCAGCTGCTCGACAATCTGGAAGATGGTCAGTACGATGCCGTCGTGCTGGCAGTATCCCATCAACAGTTCAAGGAGATGGGGGCGGCCAGGATTCGTGCGCTGGGCAAGTCGAATTCCGTCCTCTTCGATATCAAATACATCCTGCCTGAAGACCAGGTGGATGGGCGGTTATAGCGCGTGAAAATACTAGTTACCGGAACAGCAGGATTCATCGGCAATCATCTGGCCTTGCAGCTGCTCGAGCGGGGTGATGAGGTGATCGGAGTCGATAACCTCAATGACTATTACGACGTCAACCTGAAACTGGCGCGGCTGGAGCGCATCAAGGACCATCGAAATTACCAGCACAGCAGTGCCGATATTGCCGATCGCGAGGCCATGGAAAACCTGTTCAGCAGGCATCAACCACAACGGGTCGTCAACCTGGCGGCGCAGGCGGGAGTCCGCTATTCGCTGATCAATCCACACGCCTATATCGAAAGCAATATCGTCGGCTTCACCAATATCCTGGAAGGCTGCCGGCACAACCAGGTCGAACATCTGGTCTACGCATCCAGCAGTTCGGTGTATGGCGCCAATGAAGCCATGCCCTTTTCCGTGCATGACAATGTCGACCACCCGCTCAGCCTGTATGCGGCATCGAAAAAGGCCAATGAATTGATGGCCCATACCTACAGCCACCTCTATCAGTTGGCCACGACCGGGCTGCGTTTTTTTACCGTCTACGGCCCCTGGGGACGCCCGGACATGGCCTTGTTTCTGTTCACCAGGGCGATACTGGACGGCGAGCCCATCAAGGTTTTCAATTATGGCAATCATCGGCGGGATTTCACCTATATCGATGATATTGTCGAAGGTGTGATAAGAACCCTGGACAATCCAGCACAGGCCAATCCGGAATGGTCCGGCAAAAATCCTGATCCCGGTACCAGCAAGGCGCCCTGGCGGGTCTACAACATCGGCAATCAAAGGCCGGTGGAACTGATGAAATATATCACCATACTGGAAGAAAAACTTGGCAAAACAGCGCAGAAGGAACTGCTGCCCATGCAGCCCGGGGATGTGCCGGACACCTATGCCAACGTCGATGCCCTGATCCAGGATGTCGGTTATCAGCAAGGGACGCCCATCGAAGTGGGCATCGAAAAATTCGTCCAGTGGTATCGGTCTTTTTATTCTTGATTGGTGATCATGATCACAATGTTTCGTTAGAATATTTGTGCTGCAACGCATAATCAAAGCACCGGATTGAAAGCGTTGCACGAGCACCTATGCTTTTACCAGGCTCTGCCTTCCAGCGGTCGACACAAGTAGAAAGGCCTGTTCTGGCAAACACAGAAGGCAAACAGAAATTGCAATATTTCCTGTCGCGGCCACCGAAGGCAGGGCTCGAACCGTGTATAGCCAAGATCAACAAACGATTCTGTCAGGTGCTCAATCATGAAAAAAATTCTCATATTTCTCGCCCTGTTTTCCATCAACGCTTTTGCCGCACCGGTCAATATCAATACGGCCGATGCAAAAACCATTGCCAAGTCATTGAACGGCATCGGTTTGAAAAAAGCGCAGGCAATCGTTGCCTACCGCGACCAGCAGGGAAACTTCAAGAGTCATC
This sequence comes from Gammaproteobacteria bacterium, assembly GCA_024511045.1. Taxonomy (GTDB): domain Bacteria; phylum Pseudomonadota; class Gammaproteobacteria; order Methylococcales; family Methylomonadaceae; genus JANEMG01. The sequence goes on from JANEMG010000395.1 coordinate 1,934, forward strand.
AGGACCTCGTCAAGGTCAAGGGAATCGGCAAAAAGACCATTGCCAGGAACAAAGGTGATATCCTTTTTGCAGATCCGTCAATAAAATAGTGCCACAGACAGCGCCCGTTTGCAGGAAAGCGGGCGCTGTCACTGCAGACAATCATTCAGATCGATAACATTCATTCACAACAGACATTGTCCAATCCAGACCCGTTAAAGCAAACGATTTAGATGCCGCCCTGCGCCGGATAATGCACAGGGCTTTTATACATCAGACTGGATCGGCGCAATGAACAATCTCTTTCCCGTTCAGCAGCGCGCAAGCAATTTGATACAATTTGGACTATCTTTATCTTGGGCCCCGTAGCCAGGGCGCATGGTGCTTCTTGGTCAGTAAAATCTGAAAATCAATTACAAGATAGTCTGAAGCTGAGTACAATTCATCCTTCAGACATAACTTATTCCTCACTCTCAGGCACGTGCAAAATTCGCAGATAAAACAATATTGTAACTACTCACCCCTATCAGCATAGAGCTGTCCCGAAAAGGCCATTTGAATGGCGACCAGCGGATTGTATCCCTGATTTGCCATGGT
>JANEMG010000065.1 GCA_024511045.1 Gammaproteobacteria bacterium
CCATATTAGTTGGCTCTAATATTCATTGCTCCAAAAAATTGGGAAACTTCAGTTTATAAACACACGCATCCATATTGAGGAAAATAGGTGCTGCACCAGCGCGAGAAATCTTGAGCCCTGGACAATAAATCAAGCGCCAAGATCCCTTCTGGCGTCGGGATGACGAGTATTAGACGTTGGGATGATGAGTATTGTATGTTTTGACAGAGCTTGGGGTGATACGTAATCAGGTGGGTTTTTGCCTGTCTCGATAGTCATGGATTTTCGGGATGCGGCCGGTGATAGACGGGTTTTTTCCAGCAGCGATGCCGTCAATAGCCGGGTTTGTGCATGAGTTGTGCATGTGCTAGTATTTGCCTGTTACGTTCACAAAGAGGATGCCGCCATGGCGACTGCCGCTGCCAAGATCAGAAAACCCATTATGATGGACCCCGCGCAAATCAAGCTGGTGGAGGGATTGTCGAAAAAAGCCAGCAGGAAGGAAAAACGCACCGTGTCCTTCGCCGAGATAGTGCGCCGTGCCGTCGATGCCTATGAACTGTCCGGCGATGATGATGAAGAGCTGCTCAACAGCCTGCTGGACGAGATCATCCATACGACCGAGGAAACGGTCCGCAATGTCAGAAAGCTGAATCAAAAACTGGATCAGTCCAGTGGGGGGAATGACCGATGAGCGTTGCGGACAAATTGTTGAAGGCAATGACCGCGATGATGGAATTGAATGTGGAGGTGAAAAATCTGGTCACGCGGGTCGACAGGATGGACGACCAGATGCGGGAATCCCTGCAGCGAATCACCCGTCTGGAAACCTTCGTCGAAATTGCCGGGAAGCAGAAGCAATTGAAATAGCAGGCAGACAAAGGGGGGCGATCGTCATGTTCCTGTGTGATTTGTCAGCAGTTTTTTCAGGATCTGGTAGTCGATTTTGCCGTTGGACAATAGCGGCAGTTTTTCCAGTGCCAGGACGCGGCAGGGATACATGTAGGCAGGCAGTTTTGTGCGCAGCACTGCGCTGATAATTGCCAGATCGGCGCCAGCTTCCAGGACCACCGCCGCGGCCGGCCGCTGCCCGCTGGTGGTATCGGTCAGGCCGGTCACGGCGCAGCGAAGCACTCCCGGACACTGTTCGATGACGGTTTCGATTTCCGCCGGCTCCACCCGGTAGCCGGAGCATTTCAGCATTCTGTCCAGTCTGCCATGATAGCAGTATTCACCGTACTGGTTGCGGGAGACCCTGTCGCCGGTAGGGTACCAGGCATTGGCGGTGCGTGGGTTCTGCAGGCCGCCCTGCTGCCAGTAGCCGGAAAAGTTGTTTGCCCCTTTCGCCAGCAGCTCGCCGGTTTCCGCCTGTATTTTCAATTCGGCGCCGCAGGCGGGATGGCCGATGGGAATGGGCGCATCGGCCCGCAGCCGGCTTCTGTCCACCGGCCACCAGCAGCAGACATTGGTTTCGGTGGGGCCGTACAGGTTATGGAGCCGCACATGGGGCAGCTGCCCGGCAAGCGTGATCAGATGCGCTGTGGGAAAGACTTCGCCGGCAAACAGGATGCTCCGCAGATCTGGCAGCGGCGTGGTCGTCAGCGCACCTTTCAGGGCGATAAAACTCAGCAGCGACGGCACGGTATACCAGATGCTGATAGCCTTTTCGTCCAGCCAGGCGGTGAGCCGGCTGGGCGCCATGGTCAGCCGGTCGGGTATGAAATGTATGCTGGCGCCTTGCGACAGGCCGCTGAACAGATCGAAGACGGAAAGATCGAAATGCAGGGGGCTCAGGCTGGCAATCCGGTCATCGGGTCCGACGTTGAAATTCTCTGCGGCCCAGCGGGAAAAGTTGTGCATCGCCCGGTGACTCAAGGCGACGCCCTTCGGTATGCCGCTGGAACCCGACGTATAGAGAATCGCGGCGATGGCTTCCGGTTCGATTGCCGGCAGATGTTGTGCCGGCTGGCTGTTTTGCAATTGCTGCACATCCAGCCATTGTTCCGGTGTTACCAGCCAGTCGGGGCAGGGACCCGAGCCGATGATGTATTTCGGCCGGGCGTCTGAGACGATCTGCTGCAGGCGGTTTGCAGGATTCCTGCAGTCCAGGGGCAGGTAGCTGCCGCCTGCCGCCAGAATGCCGAATACCGTGGTCACAGCATCGATACCCCGTCCCTGGGCGATGGCCAGGCACTGGGCTGCATTGCGCCCTAGCAGGCTGGCGGCGATCTGTTTTGCCTTTCGGGCCAATTCTGCGTAGCTCAGTCGGCGCTGCTCCTGCGTCAGGGCAATGCGTTCAGGGGTTTTTCGGCTCTGCTGAAAAAAATCGTCGAGTAGATTCATTTGGTATCAATTAGCGCTTTAATGGCTGCTGAGATAGCAATTTCCGGTTTTTTATCCTTGCGGCTGGTGATGAGAGACAGCCAACAGGTTTCATTCCGCCAGAATCCCTCCTGGCGTCGGGATACCAGTAAGGGGCAGGGCAGTAAAGGGTTGGCGCCGGAATGACAGGAAAAAACCGTTTGCAGGATGAATGCCCCTTGTCCAGAGAGTGGATACGGCTGCTCAGTTCTCATGGCGCTGAATCTTGCCGCTCAAGGTGTGGTCGATACGGGATACCTGCTGCAGCAGATGGGGGATTTTATAGGGGGACAGCTGCTGCCGACAATGCCGCAATACCGCCTCGACATCCAGGGCCATGCCCGGTTCGGTCTCGACCTCTGCACAGACGATTTCACCCATCAGGGGGTGGTCGCAGCCGAACACCCGGGATTCCCGGATGGCAGGGTGGCTGTCCAGCACCGCTTCAACCTCTTCAGGAAACACCTTGTTGCCGGAGACATTGATCATGGCCTTTTCCCGTCCGCAGATGACGATTTTACCGGATGCAGTCTGTCGGGCCAGGTCGCCGGTTAGGAACCAGCCATCGACCAGTATCTGTGCCGACTGCCGCCAGGGTTTGAGATAGGCATCGAACATGCCGGGGCCGCGGATTGCCAGCCGTCCGGCCTGACTTTGCGCGACCTGTTCATGGTTTTCGTCGAGCAGGGCGATCTCGAAGCCAGGAGCCGGATGACCGACGGTTTCAGGATCGGCATCGGCAGGATCGCCATCCAGCAGCGGCAGCCCGGCCTCGATGATGCCATAGGCCTGCAGCACTGGCAGCCGGTAGCGCTGTTGAAAATCCCGGGCGATTGCCAGGGGCAGGGCGGAGGTGGTGGATATGGCGCGCCGCAGCGATGTGAACATCTGACCGGAGCGATCCGCGGCCAGCAGCCGGTAGTGCATCGGCGCGGCATAAAGCATGCTGGCCCGGTAGCGATTGGCGTGTTCCAGCAGGGTTTGCGCGAGCAGATCCTGGCAGACCACGATACTTGCACCGCAGTGCAGATACAGCAGGATCGTCACCAGGAAATGGAAGGCCATCGGCAGCACCCAGAGTACGGTATCGTCAGGGCTGAGCTGCTGCGCCGCGGCGACCCGCTCCAGGACGCGCCGATGGGACAGGACCACATCCTTGCTGGCGCCGGTGGTTCCGGATGTATGACGGATGAATGCGGCTTCGATGTGTGGCGATACCGGTTGCTCGCGGGGCGTCTCCGTCCAGGTCAGGCGCAATGTCTGACCGGCGAACCCGATGGTCGTGGAAGGCCCCGGCAGGAGGACGTTTCCCGAGCCGTCATCGAGTATCGCGTGCAGTCCGGTATCGGCAATCAGGGTATCGAGTTCCGCGCGCTGCAGTTGCTGGGCGAGCGGCAGCACTGCCGCGCCGCAGCCCATCCCGGCAAGCATCGCCGCAACGAAGGCGCTGCCGTTTCCGGCCATGATGCCAAGGCCCTGTCCGTTGCCCACTCCGGCGCGTTGCAGGTACCGCTGCAATTGCAGCATTCGTTCGTGCAGCTGCCGGTAGCTGACTGTCTGGTGGGCTTCGATGATGGCTGGATGGTCCGGCCAGCGCTCGGCTGCGACGGCCAGAATCTGTTCGGTGCGCAGCGCTGCGGTCATGCTTTTGCCCGGACCTGCAGCGAGCGAATGCGCCCGATGGCGCGTTGCCAGGAACCGGACTGAACGGTGCTGGCGGCCAGCATTCCCGCGGCGTAGCCGGTGCCAAGACAGGTGCCGATGACCCGCGCCGAGGCGATGGCCGGTTGCGTGGCGGAAAAGGCCCGGCCGGCGAAAAACAGGTTGTCCAGATTCCGGGAAACCAGTGCGCCGGCCGGAATCAGGTAATGATCATTGGCAGGGAAGCAGGTCATCTCCGGCTGCCGCTGTTCTCCCCAATGTTCCATGGGCCAGGCGCCGATGGCGACACCATCGTCCGGTTTGCTGCAGGCCAGCAGCTGCTCTCTGTCCAGAACGTCGTTGCCCTGCGGCCGCGGACCGCTGCGAATGCCCACCTGCGCCGCCATGGCAGTGATGCGCAGGGACTGCAGTGAGGGTTCGATGGCACGCAGGTATTGCGCCAGGGCGGTTGCACGTCGCCGCGCCAGCAGTTCCGTGTCGCTGCGGCTTTCCGGACTGCTGTCGCAGGAGCGGGGCAGGCCCAGTTTCAGCAGCGCGCTGCCATCGTCTCGCAGTGTGCCGGGGACCAGCGACAGATGGTCGCTGTGTTCATGCAGGACACCGCTGTGGATGCCCTTTTTGCTGCAGCGGATCAGCTGCAGGATCATGCTGCGCGCATCCAGGGCCGACAGGCCGGCAACCTGAAAGACAAAGGCGCCGGCTTGATGCCGGTCATCTTCCTGCATTTCCTGACCGGCCAGGGTGGGGATCAGCGCTTCGCCGCTGCAATCGACAATGGCCTGGGCTTGAATGGTGAGTTGACGGTCCAGGGCAACAGCATTGACCTGGTCGATGCTGCGTTCGGCGATCGCCGCGGCGAATTCCCGGGCAAAACCCTGCACGGCGTATTGCGGCTGGCCGCTGCCGCGATAGTAGAGGCCGCAGATAGTGCCGACCATCGCCGCGGTGGCCATGCCGCCGGTAAATCCATAGCGCTCCAGCAGCAGCACCCGCAATCCCGATTCGGCAGCGGCGATGGCCGCGGCGATGCCGGCCGAACCGGCGCCGATGACCAGCACGTCGGTATTCATGGTGCAGGGGCCGGACTGACGGCCTTGCCTGTCAACAGCAGGCTGCGCAGGTCGTCCAGTAATTGCTTCGCTTCCTGTTCCTGCAGCTCTTCCTGGAGGTAGCCAAAGGTGACCTGCAGCGCGCCCCGGAAGCGGGTGAAGATGATGGTCACGCCCGGCGGATAGAGGTTCGGCGGATAATGCACGGCACTGCGCACCGGCAGGCCGAAAAGTGTCTGGTAGTCCGACATGGATTCGCCGGTATCGGAGAAATGCAGGCTGGCCATCAGGCCGGCAGTGGGCAGCTTCATCAAAAACCGGTACAGCGGGCCTGGAATGCGCCGGAACAGAGCCATCATGGACAGGAAATTACCGGGCATCTGCTGGCGGATCTGGCGGGTCATTTGCTCCGTCAGGGATCTGCTGCAGAGCTTGATGTCCTTCAGGTTGTCCTTCGGGATGCGGTAAAAGAGAAAGCTGGCCTGGTTGCCGATCACAGGTCCTGCGGCACCACGCCGGCGCCTGTCCTGCGGCATGGGCACCAGATAGTCGCCGTCCAGGGAATTCCGTTGCAGCTGGATTGCGGCCGAGGCGCAGGCAGTGGCTGCCAGATAGAAGCTGCTGAGGATGAAGCCGCCGCCCTGGCGATGGGCATTGGCGGTGATTTCCCGGGTTTCCTGTTCATTGAAACGCAGCAGCCGGTAGCGCTGCGTGAACTGTCCGGGTTTCTTTGCAGAATGCGCGTAGATAGAGGTCAAGGGGGGTTCCGAGGCTTCGAAGAGGAATCTCTTGCCATCCCGGGCAATGTTCAGGCGCTGCAGCAGGGTCCTTTGATCTCTGGGCGAAGCCTGTTGCTGCCATTGTATTTGCGTCTCCCCCGGATGAGCGAGGCCGTGGATGAAACGTTCAGCGCCATGGGCATCCAGCAGGGCATGATGCCAGGTGAAGATCAGCAGCGATCGCCCTTTCGGCAGATGGATGAGCGCAATCCTGAACGGTGACTCCTGGTGCGGATGGATGGGCCTGTCCAGCAGGGAATCGGGGACGCCCTGATAGTCCGGCAGCTGTTGTTCAGCGATTTCCGGCAGCGGGGCTTTTGCATCCAGCTGCCAGCGGCTCAGGGCGAAGGGTGGTCCCTTCCGGAATCGCAGTGCCGTCAGCCAGCAGTAGGCGGGCTGTCTGGCAAGATGCCGCTGTAGTCTTTCTTTGTCCAGTGCGCCATCCAGTTCGATGGCCAGGGAACAGACATTGCGTTTGCCGCTGGCGGCGAACATGATCTGGTCCAGCTGATAGAGGAAGTAATCGATGCCGTTGCAGGGAAACTGCCGTGGCAGATCAGGCGTCGCATCAGTCATTGCCATGCTGCAGCTGCTTGGCGCAGCAGCTGCTCAGGCTGTGTATGCTGCGCAGGTTATCCGGCGTCAATGCTTCCGGCGCCATAACCAGTCCGTAGCGGCGCTCGATGAACAGCACCAGTTCCATCAGGGAATAGGAGTCCACACCGAACTGCGCCAATTCGCTGTCCGGCTGAATGGCGGTGCCGGGCGCCAGGACGTTGTCCTGCAGAAACGTGCAAAGCTCCGCGGCAATCTCGGTTTCGGCGGGGACGGGATGCTGCTCAGTCGACGACATAGTGCTGCGGGTCGATATCCTGCAAGCCGTGGTTGACCAGGATGCGCAGCAGGGCCATGCTGACCGGCTGGGTTGCCGCGGCGCCGCTGAAGATGCTGCTCATGTGTCCGGAGATCCACGGCACCAGCAGCTTGCCGAACGTCGTTTTGGCAAAGGATTTGCCGGATTTGATGCTGGCCATGATGCGGCCGTCGTAATAGTGGCCAACGATTTCAAACTAGGCCTGCAGGTGCCTGCGAATGGCCGTTTCGTAGCTGCTCAAGGGTTTGCCTCGGGCCAGGGTGTCGGCCAGTTTGTAGGCGCTGTCCATCGCAATCAGCATGCCGCTGGAAAACACCGGATCGACGAAACCGCCGGAAAACACCGGATCGACGAAACCGCCGGAATCCCCCAGCATCACCCAGTTGTCACCGCACCAGCGCGTCGACTGGGACTGGTAGTTCCTGAAGCGCTGCACCGGTGTCAGGCGCTGTGCGTCCGGGGCGAATTTCTGCACGACCCGGTCCTGCCGGAGCAGCCGGTCGTACTGCTGTTCCGGTGTTTCATCGCTGTTTCCGGCATAGTCCGCCGGCACCACGAAGCCCAGGGAAACCCGCTCCGGCAATGGTATCCGCCAGCTCCAGCCGTGTTCCAGCCGGTCGGTATGCACATAACCGGGATCGATCAGTTCCGTGCGGTCGACATGGGCAAACAGGGCGACGTCTTCACGGCGGCCCTTTTGCACCGGGATGTCCAGCAGCTGCCCGAGCAAACGGGCCCGGCCTGCGGCATCGACGATCAGGTCCGGCTCCGCACCCTGCCAGCAATCCCCGGCGGCCTGCAGGGAAGCGGCGTCCAGGGCTATGCTGTCGGCGCCGCTGCGCTGCAGGCGTGCAGGCTGTTCGATCAATTGCACACCGGCATCGCGCGCGGCATTGCGCAGTGTTTCATTGAATGCCTTGCGCGGCACGTTGTAGGAATACGCTGGCAGGTTGGCGGGGTTGTCGGCAAAACGAAAGGCGAAAGTCTCTTCGCCGTCGAAAGTGAAGCAGGCGCCGGGCTTCAGGATGCTGTAGGCGGCCACATCCTGTTCGATGCCGAGGTCCTGAAGCATGGGGATGATCATCGGCACCAGCGATTCCCCGACCACGACCGGAGCCTTTTCCGGAAGGAAGTACATCCCCACCCGGCAGCCGGATCTCTGCAGAAGAATACCCAGGGTGCTGGCGGCAGGACCGCCGCCGATGATGGCTATGTTTTTGATGCTTTTCACGTCAACCTTGCGGCAGCCAGCGGCATGTCATCGTCGACAGCCAAATAGCCTAATTCTACCGTCTGGGACAGGGTCATTGCAACCCTGATGATTGCTCCGGAATTGCTTCGCGAGTCAGGTCTGTTGATGCGCGGGGCGGCTTTGTGCAGGGGCTGTATGACGATGCTCTTCAGTATCGGGACTTGCGTCAGTCATTGCCGGACGGGCGTCGAACAATCGGCGGTTGCCAGGTAAAAGTGCGGGTGGAGCAGTTCAGGGAGCGCTTTTATCGATGCGCAGGTTGCCGGGCGGCGCAGGTACAGCGCCGGCATTTCTTACGCCATACTGCGGCGTTGCCTGGCCCTGTTCATAGGCGCCGATATCCGGTGCAGCGCCGGTGAAGCCGTCGGTGATTCCCGGCAGGATTTTTCCGGCATCGATGGCGCTCGATCCCGTGGCGAGGGAGAAATCCTTGCCCGCACCATCACGATAGGTGCCCAGCCCCGATTGTGGTGGCAGCAGAGACATCGTCGCGAACACTTTTTCGGGCTCCAGCAAAACGTCATGGTTACCCAGCGGGGCATTCTTCCAGCCGGCGAAATTTGGGTAGGAAAGGTTGCCGATCTCGATGCTGCCATCGTTGGCATAGGCGTTATAGTCCCAGGAAAGATTGTCCCAATAGCTGCTTCCGGCATGAATTATCTGACGCAGGGCGCCATCACCGGTAAACAGATTGTTGACGATGCTGATGTCGCTTCCGCAGCCGCTGTAGTTGGTCCAGCCGCGGTTGGCGTTCAGGGCGGTATTGTTGTAGATGAAAACGCCATCGTTGCACTCCGCCTCGGGCTTGATCTTGTACGGTCCGGCATCCAGTTCCACATTGTAGATGACATTCCTGTAGACATAGGCTGGGCCATTGTAGACCATCTGGAAGCTGACGCCATCGTGGATATTGGTCAGCAGATTGTGGTGGGCTTGGGTATTGCGGTCGCTGAAATCCATTTCCACGCCGTCGTCTCCACCCCAGCGCACATAATTATGATGGATATCGATGCTGCGGTTCGGGGGGGTATCGGAACGCGTCATGCCCAGGGAATCACCGAAGCCGGAAATAGTGTTATAGGCGACTTCTATATTTTGCCCGCCAATGACGATTCCTTCATCATTCCAGGTATCCCGCGAGGTATCGCCAAAAACGTTGTTTCCTTCCAGGAGGTTGTCGACGATATAGAGGTCACGATGGCCGCCGGTTCTGCCGTTGGGCTTGGCGACGATGCCCAGATCGACATTTTTTATATGATTACCGCGGATGACGTTGCCGATCGTCCCGTTGCTGTCTGTCCAGTCACGTATCTCGATGCCTTTTTCTGCATTCTGCTCCAGTAGTCCTTCCAGATGGACGTAGTTGGAGTTGTCAATCAGAAAACCGCCTTCGATGATGCTGGCAAAGTTTGCCGCACCGCGAATGACTATGGGGGATGTGAACGTACCGCTTTTGCCTGTTATCTTGAACAGCCCCTGGTAAGTGCCTGGTTGCAGAAGAATGATGTCTCCGGCCCTGGCAGCGTTGAGAGCGGAATTCAGCGCCGTGGTATTGGCCACGGAAACCTCGTTTCCCTGGGTGATCACGGCGGGAATGGCCCTGGTGCGCAGGTTTATCGTTTGCTGCACCGTTCCCTGTATGCTGTCGGCATCGATTGCCGTCACTCTCACTGCGTAATCGGTGTCG
>JANEMG010000396.1 GCA_024511045.1 Gammaproteobacteria bacterium
CGTTCGGAGGCCTACTTTGTTTTCCCTCTGGCGCAAGGCACGCCGGGAAAACAGTGCGGCCTCGCGGCTACTGGGGTCTACCAGCCTTCGCTTCGCTCTCCATGGCTGGCAGCGGTTGCGTGCTTTCCAAGATCATGATCAGGAGCGCAGACATCGTTTTGCGGCAGAAACACCATAACTTCCGCGGCATCCAGCCTTCTGCTCCACGAGTTGACCGCTCAGTCCTGCTTGAGCAACAGCAGGACAGAATGCATGAACTGCGAAAGGTAAAATCTGCTTTCAAAACAGATAACCCCGAAAGGCGTCTGGCCCCTCGGGGTTGTCTGTTTCAAGGCCATCCTGAGATGGCGATGCAGCTGAAGAAGCGCCGCGATTCTGCCTTATCTTGCCCTGCGGACACTCGGGCGTGGTGCTGGACGTGGGGCCGGTCGGGGCGCCGGACGGGCAGCAGGACGTGGTGTCGGCCGTGTCGTAGGCCGTCCGATATCGCTCGGCGGGCGCGGCTTGCTGAAATACGGATTCTCCGTGGGCTGGATGGTAGGCCTGTCCGGTTTCCCGACGGGAGGTTCGATAGGGTGTTCCGGCTTGCCCGGTTTATCGGGCTTGTCCGGGTGATCATGACAGCAGGGATAAGGGTAATAGCCCCAGCCGGGTCCGTAATAGGGATAGCCGTAACCCACACTGCCGTATACCGAGTAACCGGTCGATCCGCCATTTGAACTGCAACCGCTCAGGGAAATGAGGCTGATGGCACCCATTGCTGCAAACCATGTTATTGCCTTACGTGGTTTCATATCAGTTCGCCTCCCTGGATTTGGTATCGGCTGACCAGCGCTGCAGAATCACCAGGGCACCCTGGTTGTCCGCAATAAGAGCCGCATCGGGCCGGGCCTTGCTTTCGCCGGGACGAACCCAGACGGTCCCCCCCAGTGATTTCACGCTATCCAGCAAACTCTGAGGATCTGCTACCCGTATCACAGGCACCCAGCGTCCTGCAAAAGCCTTGTCCTGGATCCTGTGAATACCGGCCTGCCACTGACCGTCCCTGCTGAGAATGACATAATTGTCCTGAACAGACTCATGCTGATATCCCAGCAGACCGGTATAGAAGTTCACAGCAGGCTCAAGGTCAAGCGTCCACAGTTCATTCCACAACCAGCCGTTCACTTCCGGAGGGTTGTCGGCGGGATCACCGTCCCTGCTTTGCAGCAGCAACAGATGCCCCCCGGAAGAGCCGGCAATCAGTACACCCCTTCCCCGTGCCCCCAGGTCCATCGGTCCGTTGATGACCCGTCCATCGGCATCTGTGGCCTGCTTCGCGGCCTTGTCCACATCAGTCACGGATACGGAAGCCAGCCACTGGGCAGGGACAGGCCTGCCTTCACCGGGCTTGATGGGCAACAGACCGCCTATCTTCTGATCACCCAGATAAATTTCGCTGTAGGCGCCATTTTCCCTGAATGTCCAGCCAAACAGGCCAGCATAGAACTTGCGCGAAGCACCTGCATCTGGCGTCAGCAAATCATGCCAGACGAATGCGCCCGGACGGCTCTCACCGGTGGGTGACGATGTGATGGGTGGCAGTGAATATTCACCGCCATTTTTGCCCGCGCCGCCCATGCCGGCACAACCCGCCAGCAAAAGGGATAACAGCAGGACCATGCCAAACAGGTACCGGCCTCTGTTCGACATTTCCCTGGATGCGGTATAAACCTGTCTTGATTTGTGCATATGTGTTTTGCCTCTCTATCCGAATGAGACCCGAGTGCAGAAGCTTTACATTATAGCTTTTCACTGCTGTTCCGTTAACGATAATCCAGACTGGCTTTAACGTTTTGTTTACACGGGGATTTTGCCCCCCCGGTTACGATCATGGCCTGTATGCCCCTCACCTTGGCCCTGTTTCAAAGGGCGGGTGTCGCATAAGGTGGCACCCGACAGCCCGTATCTCAAATACCGATCTTCTTGTAGACCACCCGGCCTTCCTTGACTGTGGCCAGGACTTCATTGTCCTTGATATCTTCCACCTTCTGCTTGAGCGGGTTGTGCCTGATCACCACGAAGTCAGCCAGCATACCTTCCTTGATCTTGCCCTTGCGGTCCTCTTCGAACACCTGCCAGGCAGGACCCGTGGTCAGAGCCTGCAGAGCGGTGTAGGCATCCACCCGCTGATCCGGGCCGATGATGGTGCCACTGCGGGACTCCCGCGCCATGGCGGACCAGATAACCCAGAAAGGATCGAGGGGCGTGACATTGAAGTCCGTGTGGTTGGACATGACCAGCCCGGCGGCCTTGGCTGCCTTCATGGGTGAAATGAAAAACGCTGCTTCCTTGCCGATATTCTTGATATGCACATCGCCCCAATAGTAAGTATGCAAAGTCAAGCGTGTCTTCGACCTCGTGATAGATTTTGGGACATCCCAGTCCCCAAAATCGACTCGGCCTTTGACAACCTATTGGTGCCCCAGCCGTCCTGGTCACCCAGCACTACGCAACAAC
>JANEMG010000397.1 GCA_024511045.1 Gammaproteobacteria bacterium
ACGTAATTATTGAGAATCATTCGCATCCACAGGGTGCGCAGCATTCAACCAGCCAAAATCAATTTTTAGTTTTGCATATGGCTCTATCATTATCGCATTTGGTTGTAAGAAGATGAAGTTGCACCAGCTCCGTTATCTGGTAGAAATTGTTGCGCAAAACCAGAATATTTCACGAGCCGCTGAGAGTCTTTGCACCTCGCAGTCCGGAATCAGCAAACAGATAAAGCTGCTCGAAGAAGAATTGCACCTTTCGCTGTTCCAGCGCAGGGGAAAAAATCTGATCGGTCTGACAGCTGCAGGCCAGGAGATTCACCAGGCTGCCATGCGCCTGCTGAAAAATGCCGAGAACATCATGCAGATCGCCCGGGAGCATAATGGTCATTCCGGAGCGCTGGTGGTGGCGACTACCCATACCCAGGCGCGTTATGTACTGCCCTACGTGGTGGAGCGATTCATCAGGCAGTATCCCGAAGTGCACCTGCATCTGCAGCAGGGCAATCCCAATCAGATTGCCCGGTTCCTGATCGATGGCAAGGCCGATATAGCCATTGCCACCGAAGCGCTGGAGCAATGTGAGGAGTTGATAACGATGCCTTGTTATCGCTGGAGCCGCAGTATCATCGTCAGACAGGATCATCCCCTTTGCCGGCTGCAGGGGATGACGCTGCAGGAAATCGCAAAATATCCGATCGTGACTTATGCCTTGGGTTTCACCGGCCGCTATAAAGTGGATGAAGCGTTTGCAGCGCAAGGTCTGCGGCCGAATATCGTGTTGACAGCGGTGGATGCCGATGTCATCAAGACCTATGTCAGGCTGGGTCTGGGAGTGGGCATCATCGCCAACATGGCTTTGAATGCAGGCGCTGATGGTGATTTGCAGGCCATGCCGGCAAAACATCTTTTTGGCGTCAGCACGACCCACATCGCTTTCAAAAAGGATCTGTATATCCGGAAAAGTCTTTTTCGGTTTATTGAAATGTTTGCTCCGCACTTGACGGAACGGGTGATCGAGCAGGCAATTGCCTGCAATGGCAACGCGGGCAGCAGAAAAAAACTTTTCCAGGGGATCACCCTGCCTGTTTACTAAGGGGCAGAGGTGCCGTCTGGTGCGGCTGGCATCCGTTCAATTATCCCGGGATTCTTGCCAGGTGTTGTAGGGATGCAGTGACAAGGTATGGTTGTAATAGCGGATATCGTCGGTGACTTCGGCTCCGATCCAGTCAGGTTTCTGGAATTCCTCGCCGACTTCGGAAAGTTCTATCTCTGCGACGATGAGTCCGGCATTGTCGCCAAGGAATTCATCGATTTCCCAGACATGGCCGGCAAATTCCACAAAATGGCGGATTTTTTCGATCAAGGGTTTGCGGCAGAGGTTGTCGAGCAATTCATTGGCATCCCGCAGCGGTATCGGATATTCGTATTCGCTGCGTTGTGTCCCGATGGTGGCGCTTTTGATGTTCAGCCAGGCATGCTCGCCGCTGGTTCTGACCCGGATCGAACAGGAGCGATCGCTGCTCAAATAACCCTGCCGGTAGAAGACGGAACGGCTTGTCAGCTTGCGCCAATGATCGTTGGCCAACAGGAATTTATGTTCCACTTCGGTAGCCATAAGAGTAACCTGCAATAAAAATTGATGGAGCGATTTGTGAAAGCTGTTTTTTCGTAACTACTCGGGCCTCTATGGGTAGTCTGTTCCGGAAGACGCCGTGAATACATCCCTGTAGGCTTGACTTTGGCATCCCTGCCAAAGATACTTCCTCCACAGACCACCCATAGGGGGCTTGTTTTACTTTGGGTGAGTAGTTACGTTTTTTCTTCAGTATCAGATAATAAGCCCACCAGGTCAAGGCTGGGCACATGCTGGAGGCAATGTTCGATCTCCGCTTTTCGAGGCGTTGCGTCAAAGAGCCTGCATTGACAAATTAAGTGTATTAGAAGTTGTTGATTGTTTCCGTAAAACCTTTATAATTGCAGTTTTTCTCTTGTGGTCCGACGGCGGCACGATAATCTGTCTGGACAGAATCATCCTTCAATAATAATCAACGCAAGTATTCTCACAATAGCGCGTCCTGCTGGAGCTTCCATTGCTTTGCCGCTGTTTTGGTTGTAGCGCTGCAGCAGCACCGGACAAGGAGAGGGCGGGATTTCGCAGCGGATGTTTGCCAAATAGTCGGCTGGTAAAAATCATTCAGCGACAGGCAGGTATGGCGTCCCTTGTCCAGCCCATTTTGATTGTTTACCGGGCTTTCAAGGCCTTTGAGTGTCATAATTGGTGCTGGGGATTGCAATTGTCAGTATGCCCCGTTGCACCGGTTTCAGAAACCTCGACAGGCTGGCGATTTTCGGACATTGCACATCGCACATTTCGACATGTCTGTCCGTTGCCGTGAGGCAGACAGGCTATGCCGCCTCACCGTCATATCAACGACAAATTCAAACAATGGAATCATGAAACTGAAGTTTCCCAGAAATTATTCAAGCCACCATGCGCAGCAGCA
>JANEMG010000398.1 GCA_024511045.1 Gammaproteobacteria bacterium
AGCGCAAGCCATCGAGGGAATGACTGCGCTGTTCCGTTGCCAGCATTACCAGGGACAGAAATATCACGACCAGAAGGCGGGTATTGATCGATGGTCCGGTTGCAAACAGGAATTTTATGGTATGGTTCCTCTTGAAAAAACGGGTCTGCAGTAGCAGCAGCCATACCTTCTTTGTCTCTGTTGCCATATCGGCCATGCCGACAGCGAAGGCGGCATGTCAATGTCACCCGGAATGCGCGGTGACGCCTGGCAGCGCATTATTTCGGAAACTCCCGGTCAGGGAATTTTTCATAACAGCCAATATGATGGGCTGCCTGCTTTATGAGCGATGACTTCTGCCATCGATCGGTTCACCCGACTGTCCGCACTTTATAATTCAGCAGTAACTACTCGGCCTCCTATGAGTAGTCTGTTCCGGAAGACGCCGTGAATACATCCTTGTAGGCTTGACTTTGGCATCCCTGCCAAAGACACTTCCTCCACAGACCACCCATAGGGGCTTCTTTTACTATGGCTGAGTACATTCAGCACTTGATTTCTCTGGCTTGTTGAAGAGGGCAGAGCAGTTTCTGGCTGCTGTTTTTAAAAGCGCGAAGCATAACCATTGCTGTACCATCTTGCCGACAGTCCCTTTTCCAGGGAAAACGCAGAGGCTCCTTTTTCATCCAGCATTTCCAGAACCTTGCCGCAGCCGCGGGCGACGCAGGTCAGGGGGTCGTCGGCGATGTTGACCGGCAGTCCGGTTTCTTCGGCGATCAGGCGGTCGATATCGTTCAGCAAGGCGCCGCCGCCGGTCAGGACGATGCCGCGATTGGCGACATCCGCACCCAGTTCCGGCGGTGTCTGTTCCAGAGCGACCTTGACCGAGCCGACGATCCCGGACAGGGGCTCCTGCAGGGCCTCGAGAATTTCATTGCTGTTCAGGGCGAAGCTGCGCGGTACGCCTTCCGCCAGGTTTCTCCCCTTGACTTCGATTTCCTTGATTTCACTGCCCGGGTAAGCGGTCCCGATTTCGTGCTTGATGCGTTCGGCCGTGGCTTCGCCGATCAGCGTGCGGTAGTTGCGGCGCACGTAGTTGATGATCGCGTCGTCGAAACGGTCGCCGCCGATGCGTACCGATGCGGAATAAACGATGCCGTTCAGGGAGATGACCGCCACTTCCGAGGTGCCGCCGCCGATATCCAGGACCATGGAACCGTAAGGCTCGTCCACCGGCAGTCCGGCGCCGACTGCCGCCGACATGGGTTCCTCGATCAGGTAGACTTCCCGGGCGCCGGCCATTGCCGCGGATTCGCGGATCACCCGGCGTTCGACCTGGGTGGAGCCGCAGGGAACGCAAATCAGAATGCGTGGACTGGGACGGAACAATTTGCCTTCATGGACTTTTTCGATGAAGAAGCGGAGCATGCGTTCGGTGACGGCGAAATCGGCAATGACGCCATCTTTCAGCGGCCTGATGGCGGTGATGTTGCCCGGTGTGCGGCCCAGCATCTGTTTCGCGTCAGCGCCCACCGCGGCGATGGTTTTGGCGCCGCGTATTTTGTCTTCCTTGATGGCCACGACAGATGGTTCGTTGAGGACGATTCCCTGACTGGGAATGTAAATCAGGGTATTGGCCGTTCCCAGGTCAATGGAGAGGTCATTGGAAAATAGACCTCGAATTCTTTTGAACATCTTTGCTGTTTCCTGACAAATATAAATCGTACTACTTTAACAACCAAGCGGGTATTTGGGCAAGATTTCAAGTATGATTATCGGATTGACAAGGCCCCCGGGCAGTACAGGGGGGGTAAGCTGGTGCGTGCCGGCATTGACGAACACTAACGCGATGCAAGAGTGTACCGGCATGTCCGCTGATGGCGGCAAACAGTCGTCGCAGGCGCTGTTTTCTTGACGCAAATGCCAATTGGACGGGTTTTTTTCGGATAGTGCTTCGAATAATCGGTTATGACCCTGTTTGTCATGCACAAGTTTCCGGGCGTTGGCATTCAGATTCAGCCGGGACCTTCACTTGCCCGATGCGGTGGCGAGGTTTTTTGCAAGCTGAAATTTGCCGAACGAAGAATAGTGTAACATTGTAAAAACAAATAGGTTTATCATTTCAAGAAGGATCAGGCGTTTGTCATGCGGAAGGTATGGCGGATTTATCCTGATCCGGATTTTATCATTATAGCTGGTGGAGTAAAAAAATGTCGTTGACCTCTGAACAAGTCAATAAAATTGCCCATTTGGCCCGGCTTGGCATCGATGCCGGGGATGTCGACGCCTATGCGCGGGATTTGTCCGGCATACTGGACCTGGTCGCGCAGCTGGACGCCCAGCAGACCGATCAGGTGCAGCCCATGGCGCATCCCCTGGACCAGGTGCAGCGCCTGCGGCCCGACGTGGTCACCGAGGAGAACCAGCGTGAGTTGTTCCAGGCCCTGGCGCCGCAGGTGGAAGAGGGCCTGTATCTGGTCCCGAAAGTGATCGAGTGATGGAGAGAG
>JANEMG010000399.1 GCA_024511045.1 Gammaproteobacteria bacterium
CGTTCTATTGAGGGGTGATTTGGATTTCAAGTTCCCAATATTATACCTCTTTAGAGCGCACTATTCATTTACAATCAACAAGTTATTCTGTTTTTCTGAACTCCGAAACTTTAGTTGTAATAATCTGTCGTTGTGTACTCGATAATTTTTTTGTCATGTACAGAGAAAGAAACTAATCAATGGATACTTCGATGCAGCCTCAACAAAATTCACGACAACTGGAATTTCACGGCAAAACCGGCGAATTCTTCAGGATCTGGATCGTCAATGTGCTGCTGACCATCTTGACGCTGGGCATCTATTCCGCCTGGGCCAAGGTCAGGACCCGGCGGTATTTTCTGGGCAGCACCTACTTAATGGGCTCGTCTTTCGACTACCTGGCCGACCCGGTGAAAATACTCAAGGGGAGGCTGATGGTCATCGGCCTGTTCATCGTGCTGTCGGCCGCATCGGCGCTGCTGCCCTTGATCAACGCCGTGTTTTCCATCGCCATTCTGTTTCTGCTGCCCTTGATCATCATCAAGGTCTTGAACTTCAACCTGTACAACACCGCCTACCGCAACATTCGCTTCCGCTTTCAGGGCGAGTATCTGCCGGCGCTGTGGGTCTATATCGGCCTGGCATTCCTCACAGCATTGACGTTGGGGCTGGCTTATCCCTATTTCACCCGAGAGCGGAAGAAATTCATCATCGACAACAGCGCCTACGGCACCAGCACTTTCAGCATGCAGGCCGGCACCGGTGATTTCTACAGCATCTACTTTCGCGCATCCCTGTTCACGATGCTGGTCCTGCTGGTTCTGGCACCCCTGATGGGGCTGGTCTATCTGCTGTCTCCCGCCATGAGTCCACAGGGCTACATTGGCTTCGCGCTGCCTGCATTGCTGCTGTCCATGCCGCTGTTGATGGTGATCTATGGTTACATCTATACCAGGATGGCCAACCTGGTCATCAACAAGACCTCGCTGAAAAACCACCAGTTTCACAGCTCCCTGGAAACCCGGAAAATCTGCTGGCTGTATTTTTCCAATACCCTGGCCATCATTCTGTCGCTGGGACTGCTGATTCCCTGGGCGCTGATACGCACTGCCCGCTACCGGATCTCCTGCCTGGCCATTCTTCCGGAAGGTGACCTGGATGATTTCATCACCGCCGAGGAACAGCGCGCCGGGGCCTTTGGCGAAGAACTGGAGGACTTTCTCGATATCGATATCGGCCTGTGATCGAAATTTCCGGCTTTTATTACGACGGCAAAAGCTCCCGGCGACTGAAAGTGCGGGTCACTTTTTGTCCATCCGGTGCAGTATCGATTCGCGGCGACAATATCGATCTTCAAACCGATATAGATCAGATCCGGATCAGCCCCAGAGTCGCCGATACCTGCCGCAGTCTCTATCTTCCCGACGGCGGCAAGCTGGAAACCGGGGACAATGACGCCATCGATACCGTCGCGGAGCATTTTCAACAAAACAGACTCCAGGCCTGGCTGCACCGGCTGGAACAAAACTGGCGCTTTGTCGCCGTCGCGCTGTTGGCAACGCTGCTGTTCATCTATGTCAGCATTGAATACGGCGTCCCCTGGGCAGCAAAAATTGCCGCCCGCTCGGTGCCCACGGAGATGCGGCGGCAGCTTGGCGAGCAGGCGCTGGAATCCCTGGACGGGCAGGTTTTTACCCCCAGCAGGCTGGACGCTCAAACCCGGCAGCACCTGACCCATCTTTTTCGCACCCTGACCGCCGGCTTGGCAACGCAGCAAAACTATCGACTGGAATTCCGCAGCAGCCGGAAGCTTGGCGCCAACGCCCTCGCCTTTCCCGGCGGCATCATTGTCATCACCGATGCCTTGGTCCATCTCGCCGACGATGACCAGCAACTGACGGCGGTTCTTGCTCACGAAATCGGCCATGTGGTACACCAGCACAATCTGCGCAGGGTATTTCAGAACTCCATCACCGCGCTGTTGATGATCACGCTGTTTGGCGATATTTCCTCGATCACCTCCCTGTCGGCGACGCTGCCGACCATCCTGGTGCAAAGCCGCTATTCCCGGCAATTTGAAAGCGAAGCCGACCGCTATGCCCTGGACTATCTGGAAAGCGCCGATATTCCGGTTGAACAGTTTGCCATCATTCTCACGCGCCTGGAACAGCAGCGAGGCGATGGCAGCGAATTCGACTATCTTTCCAGCCACCCCGCCATCAGCAAACGCATCGCCGTCATCCGCAGCCATTGACCTTCCATGCGCTGCGGCAACCTTTTGCCTCCCCGAATGTCAAAATCCTGACACTCCGTTGACAACCTGGTTAAAGAGCTGCCTGTTCCTTTGATATATCAACACCTTGCCATTCTGGCACGAAACTCGCATAATATTCGGCAAACATGAATTCCTCTGCCGGGAGCACCACCAATGAAAGAAGAATCGAGCAATCTGGCCGTCATCAGCAACAATACCTTCCAGGCGTCGAAATCCGCCAATCTGCATCAC
>JANEMG010000066.1 GCA_024511045.1 Gammaproteobacteria bacterium
CTGCAGCACCTGATCGTCAACCGGGTCCGGTCGCAGCCGACTTGTCTGATCTGCAAAGACGCGGATTTCCGGTTCGAGCCGGAATACTGCCAGCCGGAAACGCTGTTGGACCTGCTGGAACTCTATGATCAGGGACAAAAGCGGCCGTCCCCGCTGATCATCGAGCCGGCCCTGGCCTACTGCCGGCAGGCCGTGAAGCTCGGAAGCGGGAGCAGAAGCGGCAAAACAGCGCTGGACATGGCGCAGCAGAAGCTGCTCGAGATCATCCAGTATGATTATGATAAGGAATTGAAGTTGCTCTGTCGGGACATGCAGGATCCTGCCGAATTGCTCGATGCCGCTTTCGAGGCGCAGTGCCGGGCGCTGCTGCTGCCGGCCTGGGAGGCCGTGCATGGCAATTGAACGCTTCATCGCGGCGGCCACGGAACTGCGTACCGGCGTCAGTCTGATCGAGGCCAGCGCCGGTACCGGCAAGACCTATGCCATCGCCATGCTGGCGCTGCGCTTCATCGTCGAGCAGGCAATGAGCATCGAGCAGTTGCTGATCGTCACCTTTACCAATGCCGCGACCGATGAATTGAAGCAGCGCATCCGGGCCAGGCTGGCAGAGGCGAAGCGGGCGCTGGAGGGCGGCGAGACAGCTGTCGATGCCAGCCTGCAGGACTGGCTGCAGAGCCAGCCGGTGGAGCGGGATCTGGCCCGGCAAAGGCTGCAGATGGCACTGCTGGATATCGATAAGGCCGGCATTTTCACCATTCACGGCTTCTGTCAGCGGGTGCTCCGGGAACATGCCCTGGAAAGCGGGCAGGTATTCGATGCCGAATTGATCGGCGATGACCAGGCGGTGCGCCTGCAACTGGCCGAAGATTTCTGGCGGCAGCAGGTCTATCCGCGCAGCGTCTGGCAGGCTGCACAGCTGACGGCGCAATACCACACCCCGGCCGAGCTGTTGAACAGCATCGCCCCGGTTTCGCCGGGAACGCCGGTCTATCCGGAGCTGGTCAGTCTCGATGCCAGTCTGGACAGTTTGCAGGAAGCCATGCAGGCCGCCTTGGAGATTGTCCAAGGCAGCGCCGCGGCCGTGCAGCAGGGCATGGATGCCGGGAAATTCAAGGCCGATTTCGTGCGCAGGTATCCCGAGCGGCTGCAAACTCTGCTGCATTGGCTGCGGCAGGAGGAGGACTGCAGTCTGGAAGATTCCGGGGCTCTTGCCCTGTTCACCCGGGAGGGCCTACTGGACGGCCTCAATGGCAATCAGTTCCGCGCCCGGCAGGGCCTGTCCAAAGAGCAGCGCAGTCATGAATTCGTCGATTCCCTGGGCATACAATACGCTGTGTTCGCCGTCCTGCAGGAGCGTTTCCGACATGTCACCCTGGATTTTCGTCGGGCGCTGCTGGACTATCTGCAGCAGCGCCTGGACAGCCAGCTGCAGAAGATGAACGTGCTGTCCTTCGACAACCTGATTCAGCGCTTCCGGGATGCCCTGCTGGGCAGTCTGGGAGAATTGCTGGCAGCCGAGCTGCGGCACCGTTACCGGGCGGCGTTGATCGACGAATTTCAGGATACCGACTGCAACCAGTGGACCATTTTTTCCAGGCTGTTTGCCAGGGATTCCCATTTTCTGTTCCTGATCGGGGATCCCAAGCAGGCGATCTACAAATTTCGCGGGGCGGACATTTTTTCCTATTTCCAGGCGCAGCGGCAGGCGCATCAGCACTACACGCTGGTGCAGAACTGGCGCTCGCATCCGCAGCTGGTGCAGGCGGTCAACGTCTTGTTCAACAGCCATCAGCGGCCCTTCTGGTTCGAGATGCTGCATTACATCGACATCGAACCGGCTTTGTCCGCCGAACAGGGAACGCTGACCCGGCAGGGTTTGCCGTTGCCGCCGATGGTGCTCTGGCAGCTGCAGGAGAGTGACAGCGGCAGCGGTTTCTGGACCTCCGGCAAGGCCCGGCAGGTAGTGCTCCGGGCCGTCGTCGGCGAGATACTGGAGCTGCTTGATCGGGACCTTGCTACGGCCATCAGCAGCGACAAAGGGGATAGCCCGCTGCAGCCCCAGGATATCGCCATTCTTGTGCGTTCCAACGCGCAGGCCCGGGAATTTCAGCAGGCGCTGCGGGAAGTGGGGGTTCCAGCGGTGTTGAACAGCGTGGAATCGGTATTTGCCACGCCGGAGGCGGAATGTCTGTGGCAGCTGCTGCAGGCACTGGCGCATCCGGGCGATCTGGCGCTGCTGAAACAGGCCTTGACGCTGGACTGGTTCGGCCTGGATGGCCAGAAAATCTACCGGATCAGCAACGATGAGGCAATGCTGGATGCCTGGCTGTCACGTTTCCAGGATTATCATCAACAGTGGCGGGAACGGGGATTGCTGGCCATGATGCGGCAGCTGCTGGACCGGGAAGGAGTGTCGGTGCAGCTGGCCTCGACAGAGACCGCGGAAAGGCGGCTGACCAATCTGTACCATCTGCTGGAACTGCTGCAGCAGGCGGCCATCGATGAACATTTGAGCATCCGGAAAACCCTGCAGTGGCTGGCCAGGGCCATCGCGCTGCAAAATCCCGGCGCCGATGACCAGCAACTGCGTCTGGAAAGTGATGCCGCCGCGGTCAGGATCGTCACGCTGCATCGCTCCAAGGGACTGGAATTTCCGGTGGTTTTCTGCCCCTATCTGTGGCTGCGCAGCTCAAACCTGAAGCAGGAGAAAAATCTGCTGACCTGCCACGAACAGGGCGGCATGGTCGTCGATCTGGGATCGGAGGATTTTTCCCGGCGTCATGCCCTGGCGCTGCAGGAGGAACTGGCCGAAGACCTGCGGGTGTTCTATGTGGCCGTGACCCGGGCGAAATACCGCTGCTATCTGCCCTGGGCCGATGTGCGCACGAGCAATCAGGCGAACGATTCGGCAATGGCCTATCTGTTGTTCGCCGGGGCGGGGGAGCATTGGCGGCAAAGCCTGCCGGGGCTGGATTTTGCCGGGCAACAGGCGGTCCTGCAAAAACTGGCCGAAGGTGCCGGGAATTGCTTCGCCTATCGGGTCCTTGCCGCTGAGACCGGAACGACCGGCAGAATTTATCATCGGGAGTTTCCTGAAGCACAGACGCTGAAATTGCTGACCCGCAGCCGGCAGCTGTTCAGCAACTGGCAGATGAGCAGCTATAGCGCTCTGTCGGCGCTGAGTGTCGATGACGCGCCGGAATTGCCTCTGGACAAGGCCCAGGAAGTACAGCTGCCGGCACCTGCCGCTGCCGGGGAGGCTCTGCCCGGAGGAGCGCACACCGGCAATGTGGTGCACGCTTTGCTGGAAACCATTTCCTTCCAGGATCTGGCCCAGGGTGCGGATATTGCCCGGGAACGCGATCTGGCCTGCCGCCGCTATGGTTTGACCCTGGAAACGCCGGAGCTGCTGGACGGTCTTTTGCAGCGCACGGTGACGACGCCGTTGTCGCTGGACGATGCGGGGTTTTGCCTGGCCAATCTCGAAGCATCCAGCTGCCTGAAGGAGATGCCCTTTTATCTGGCCCTGCAGGAAATCGATGTCGGCCGGATCAACGCCATACTGCAGGGAACTCCGGGTTATCAGAATCTGCACAGGAAAAAGCTGCAGGGTTATCTTACCGGTTTCATCGATCTGGTGTGCCGCTATCGGAGCCGTTATTATGTCATGGATTACAAGACCAACTGCCTCCCCGATTACAGGCCGGAAACGCTGCTGCAGGCCATGCGCGAGCACAACTATGCCCTGCAGTACTGGCTGTATGCGCTGGTCCTGCATCGCTACCTGCAGGAACGCCTGCCCGATTACCGTCATGCGCAGCATTTTGGCGGGGTGCGTTATCTGTTCGTGCGGGGCATGCAGCCGGAGCAGTCCCTGCAGGGTGTCTTTCAGACTCTGCCCGATCTGGACAGGCTGGAAAGGCTGGGTGAATTGCTGTGCGGTGATCAGGAGGACGAGGGGCCATGGCTACCGTGATACCGGATTCCCGGGAAGGACGCGGCAGTCGTCTCGATCATGCCTTTGCCGGTTTTCTCGAGGCACGCTGCAAGCTGGACCCGGTCCGGCGCCAGCGCTTTCTGGAGCTGGTCCGGGAGCTGAGGAGCGCCCAGCACAATGGCCACAGCTGCATCCGTCTCGCTGCACAGGATCAGGAAATCATACGCGCTTCGGGGTTGGCAGCTGCGGACCGGATCATGCCGCTGGTTCTGGAAAAAGACCGGCTCTATCTGCAGCGCTACTGGCACTATGAAACCCGCTTGGCCAGGCAGCTGCTGGCTCTGGCGGCATGCCCTGCGGCAGTCGCGGTCGAGACTGCGGATCTGGATCGCTATTTCCCGCCCTTGGCCGATGCCACGGACTGGCAGCGGGAAGCGGCGGCCTGTACATTGCGTCAGGGCCTGAGCATGATTACCGGCGGCCCCGGCACCGGCAAGACTTCCACGGTGGTGAAGATTCTCGCCCTGCTTCAGGAACTGGCCCCGCAAGCGCTGCATATCGCCCTGGCGGCGCCCACAGGCAAGGCGGCCATGCGCCTGCAGGAGTCCATAGGCCGCAGCAAGGCGCAATTGCCATGCAGCGAGGCCGTGCGGCAGAAGATTCCTGAAACCGTCACGACCCTGCACAGGTTGCTGGGCGCCAGGCCGCCATCACCCTTCTTCCGGCATTGCCGCGAAACGCCATTGCCCCATGATCTGGTGGTCGTGGACGAGGCGTCGATGGTCGATCTGGCCTTGATGAGCAAACTGGTCGACGCGCTGAAAAGCGGCAGCCGTCTGATACTGCTTGGCGACAAGGATCAGCTGGCATCGGTGGAATCGGGGGCGGTGCTGGCCGATTTGACCGCTGCATTGCCGACGCATACGCTGGAACTGAAAAAATCCTTCCGTTTCCAGGAGGCTATCAGGGAGCTGGCGGAGAGCGTCAATCTGCAGCGGGCGGAACAGGCGTGGCAGCTGCTGCAGTCGGGCCGGGAGAATGTCAGGCTGCTCACCGGGCAGGTCATCGAGGAAATCGTTGCGCAGCGGTCGGCCTATCTCGGCCTGATTCGTCAGGGAGGTGATTTTGCCGACATTTACCGGAGTTTCAGCGCTTTTCAGGTGTTGTGCGCCACCCGGCAGGGCAAAAACGGCGTGCAGGAAGTCAACCAGCAGGTGCAGCAACGGCTGGCCACGCAAGGCCTGATCGAGCCCGAAGCGCCGTGGTACAGCGGCAGGCCGGTGATGATCACGCAAAACGATGCCAACCTGCATCTGTATAATGGTGACATCGGTATTTGCCTGCCCGATCAGGAACAGGGCGGCAGAATGATGGTTTTTTTTCAGCGTCCTGACGGCAGCATCAAAAAATATCTGCCGGCGCGTCTGCCCCATTGTGAAACGGTGTTCGCCATGACCATCCACAAGAGCCAGGGCTCCGAATTCGAGCAGGTCCTGATCATGCTGCCGGAAAGAATGAATCCGGTATTGACCAAGGAATTGCTCTATACCGCGATAACCCGGGCCAGAAAAAGGGTGGCGCTGGTCGCCGATGCCGGAATTTTCGCCCAGACAGTCAATGCCCGGGTGGAACGCTTCGGTGGACTGGCGGAAAAACTGCTTGATGTCGAAATTTAAACAATTCAGGGTAGAACTCGATGCCGGGACGCGATGTCCATCGTTGATGCTTAAATTCTGTCTGCAAACCGTCTTTGCCGTACTGCTGTCGATGCAGATTGCAGGGTGCATGCCCAGGATCCATCCTGCCGGGGAACGGATCTATCCGGGGCGCCTGGAGACGGACCGGTATGTCACCGCCGATGACACCGTTTTGCCCCTGCGGGTCTGGCTGCCGGCCTCGGGAGAGGTGACGGCGGTGCTGATTGCGCTGCACGGCTTCAATGACTACAGCAATTTTTTCCAGCTTCCGGGCAGCTATCTGCAACAGCAAGGGATTGCCAGCTACACCTATGACCAGCGCGGTTTTGGCGGCACACCCGGGCGTGGTCTGTGGGCCGGGGTCGATACCTATGGCGAGGATCTGCGGTTGTTCGTGCAGTTGATCAAGGCCCGCTATCCGGAATTGCCGGTCTATGTGCTGGGTGTCAGCATGGGCGCCGCGGTGACCATCGCGGCCCTGGGCAGGGATGCTGATATGCCGGTGGATGGCGTGATCCTGGTGGCACCGGCGGTCTGGGCAAGATCGACCATGCCTTGGTACCAGCGTTTTGTGCTTTGGTCCATGGCGCATACCCTGCCCTGGTTGACGCTGACCGGGGAAAGCGTGCAGGTGATGGCGTCGGACAACATCGAGATGCTCAGGGCATTCAGCCGGGATCCGCTGGTGATCAAGGAAACCCGTGTGGAAGCCATTTACGGGTTGACCAATTTGATGGATGCCGCGGCTGCCAGTGCCGCAAACATCGAGGTAAAAAGTCTGCTGCTGGTGGGGGAAAAAGATGAAATCATTCCCCAGGAGGCAACCTTCCGCTTTCTGCAAAACTTCCTGCAAACCGGCACTGCCAACAAAACCGTGGCCTTTTACCAGAACGGCTATCACATGCTGCTGCGCGACTGCCAGGCGGCGGTGGTCTGGAAGGATATCGCTGCCTGGATAGCCCGGGCAGATGCGGCGCTGCCTTCCGGGGCAGACCGGCGCGCGGCGGAACTGTTGCGGGAAAATGGTCTGCACCGGCAACTGGCCATGGCCGCCGGGGCGATGGCCTGTACGGAGCGTGCCGGCTTTGCCACAAAATCTTTCTCCGGCTGTGTTTTCCGGGATAAAAAGCGTACTATAAAAGGTCAGGAAAGACGAGAATTGCACCACCTTCGATTTGCTGTAAACAAATGACCATCAAAGCCGTTGATATCAAAGATTTGCAACTGGCGGAACAGGGACGCAGCCGCATAGACTGGGCATTGCAGGAAATGCCGGTGATCCGGCGTCTGCTGGAGCAATTTGCCGAACGAAGACCGTTGCAGGGGGGGCGCATCAGCGGCTGTCTGCATATCACCACGGAAACGGCAAATCTGGCCCGGGTGCTCATTGCCGGCGGCGCGGACCTGGTACTCTGCACGAGCAATCCGTTGAGTACCCAGGACGATGTCGCAGCGGCACTGGTGGCCGATTTCAGGATTCCCGTGCATGCCATTCGCGGCGAAGACACCACGGTCTATTACCAGCATATCAAGGCGGCCATGGAGCATGCCCCGCAAATCACCCTGGACGATGGCGCCGATCTGATCAGTGAGCTGCACAGAAGCGGTGGTGCCTTGCTGGGAGACATGATTGGTGGTACCGAGGAAACCACCACCGGTGTAATCAGACTGCGGGCCATGGCCCGGGACGGGGCGCTGAAATTTCCGGTCATCGCGGTCAACGATGCCATGACCAAGCATCTCTTCGACAACCGCTACGGCACAGGCCAGAGTGCCCTGGACGGTATCATTCGCGCCACCAATATTCTGCTGGCGGGCAAGGTATTCTGCGTGGTCGGTTATGGCTGGTGCGGACGCGGCATTGCCATGCGCGCCAAGGGGCATGGCGCGCAGGTGGTGATCACCGAAGTGGACCCGCTGCGGGCCCTGGAGGCAACGATGGATGGATTCCAGGTGATGCCGCTGGTCGAGGCCGCCGCAAGATCCGATTTTATCGTCACCGCCACCGGCGACAAGCATGTACTGGACGCGGTACATATCGAAGCGCTCAAGGATGGCTGTGTGCTGGCCAATTCCGGGCATTTCAATGTCGAAATCAACATTCCCTGTCTGGAGAAGCTGGCCAGGGAAAAAGTCCGGGTACGCCCTTTCGTGGATGAATACCGCTTCCAGGACGGCCGCAGGATCCGGTTGCTGGCGGAAGGCCGCCTGGTCAATCTGGCGGCAGCGGAGGGCCATCCCGCCGCGGTCATGGATACGAGCTTCGCCAATCAGGCCATGGCGGTTGAATACCTGGTGGCCAGGCGCGGTTCCCTGGCCAATGCCGTGCACGCGGTGCCGCAGCAGATCGATGAGCGGGTTGCGCAAATGAAGCTGCACGCCATGGGCATCGGCATCGATCGGCTGACCAGCGAACAGCAGCGCTATCTGCAATCCTGGCAGGAGGGCACCTAGTGCAGCACCGGCTGGCATCCATAAACACCCCGCCGCCAGGCAGGCCCTTGGCAAAATTTCATGGCCAATGGCCTTGGCCTGTTCGGCAGGGCCTTGGCATAAACTTCAAGACGACAGACTGGCCATGAAAGAGATAGATAGAATGCTTGCCGATATCGACATGGAAGTCGCCGCCACCCGGGGGCTGACCGGCCGCGATGCGCTGGATGCGCGGGTGATGCAGGCCATGCGCAAGGTGCCCCGGGACAAATTCGTGCCCCGCGACCTGCAGCGTTTTGCCTTCGACAACGGCCCCTTGCCCATCGGTCATCAGCAAACCATTTCCCAGCCCTTTATCGTCGCCCTGATGACCGATCTGCTGGAGCCTGAGGAAAACAAAACCGTCCTGGAAATCGGCACCGGTTCCGGTTACCAGGCCGCGGTGCTGGCGCAGCTGTTCAGGAAGGTCTATACGGTGGAGTTCATCAGGGCGCTGAGCGAGCAGGCGGCCAAGCGTTTCCGGGAATTGCGCTATGACAATATCGAATGCCGCACCGGCAACGGTTATCTGGGCTGGCCGGAGCATGCCCCCTATGACGGCATTATCGTTACCGCCGCTGCAACGCATATACCAGAGGCGCTGGTGCAGCAGCTGAAGCCGGGGGGACGGCTGGTGCTGCCGGTGGGATTGCCGTTCGCCCACCAGGAACTGCTGCTGGAAAAGGACCTGCAGGGCGATACCCAGGTCACCGATATCCTGGGTGTTGCCTTCGTGCCGATGATAGCGGAAGAAGAGGCGGTTGGCAGATAAGTATCGCTGCCGGGTCGTACGGAGCCGGCATGCCCGGCCACGGGGGCATGACCGAATGTGGTTTGCAAGGGATTGTTTTTCATCAAAATCCGGGCTGCAGCTTCTCCCCGTTTAAAGCGGCACATCCCGTAAGCATTTTTTCAGACCTAATCGACAGGAGCTTAATCCATGCAAGAACCATTACAGATCACCTTCAGAGGGTTTCCCCATTCCGATGCGGTGGAACAGAAGATCCGGGAAAAAGTCAAAAAACTGGAGCAGTTTTTCGACCGCATCATTCACTGCAAAGTGGTTGTCGAGGCGGAGCATCATCACAAGCATCAGGGTAATCTCTATCATGTCAGAGTGGAGATGCAGGTACCCAATAAAACCCTGGTGGTCAGCCGCGAGCATCATGACCGGCGGGCCCATGAAGATGTCTATGTCAGTATCCGCGACGCCTTCAATGCGGCCATGCGCCAGTTGGAGGATTATTCCCGCATGATGCGGGGCGATACCAAAAGGCATCAGAACCAGAACCAGGAAGCGGCGGAATGATCACCTCCATGCAGTCAGGCTGTCGGGTACCATGTGATTATATTCCAAAAAGGAGCTATCCTTTGTTCCGAACCCGCCAGATA
>JANEMG010000400.1 GCA_024511045.1 Gammaproteobacteria bacterium
CTGTACCAGTATCAGAAAATCTACAACTACCATGTCCCGCAGAAAAACATCGGGCACATCACGCCCATTCAGGCACTTAAGGATTGGCACAAAAAACAACCGGAATTATTCAAAAAGAAAGTCTATGATCTATCGGGACTTGATATCGCGCGGCATTCTGGAGATTGTAGCGGCCGCTGCCTTTACCATGCAGGCTGTGTAGAAATTCATCCTGGGCGGAAACCAGTTCCGGACTGTAGACGCTAAACAGGATTTCACCGCGGTGCATGGGCTTACCGATGAAATCGGCATTCAGGCGGCCAATCCAGGCATCGTATTTCAGGGTGATATCGGTGAACCGGGAACGGTTGTAATCGACTCTGGCATAGGTGCGGATGGTTTTGTGCATGGGTTTTTCGATGGCTCTGGCGGTGGTCACGCCAATCAACTGCCGGCGCCGTTCGGTCACGCGGAATGGCGCCAGGCCAATTTTCCTGGTAGCGGGCGGCTGTCGGGATTAGTGGATGCTGCGCCAGGCGTCGCCGTGGTCAGCTGCAGTCCCGGTCGGCTGGTACTCATGTCGAAGCTGAGTTCAGCAGCCCTCAGGGCACTGGAATCGATATGCAGGGTCAATGGCCAGAGGCCGGTCATCGGTATCTGGTAGTGTCCCTGGTAGACGCCATTGCCGCCGGGGGCGACACTGACTGGTTCCCGCATTGCCGGCATCGAACCCATGGCCGGCATTTCCACATAGGCCTCGATTCGAGCGTCGCTCACCGGGTGATCTTCGGCATCGTGCAGGGACAGTATCAGGATGTTGTTGCCGACGGCGGGCTTTTCCGGCTGCAGCAGGATCCGGACCCGGTATGGCCCTGCGGCATAGCCTGGATCGGTCAGATGCATGGCGGTTGTCTTCTCGGCGGACCGATGCATGGCGAGGAAGCCCATGACTGCGGCTATGCACAGTCCGGTCATGGCCAGGGTGATTTTCTTCGTCTTGTTCATGTTGTCACCGTCAATGTTGTTGTGCGGTAAAGGACTGGATGGATCCAACCGCCTGTTCGAGTCCGGCCAGGCGCCGGTGCAGCTCAGCCAATGCCTGTTCGGTCTGCAGTTGTGTCTGCATGCGGTTTTTTTCACTGCTGATCAGAGTCAGGAAGTCACCTTTTCCCGCTCGATAGTCAGCGACAGCCGCCGCCAGATTGGCATCGGCAAGGTCGGTGATCTGCTGTCGGTACAATTGCAGCACATGCAGGCTCTCCTGCACGCGGTCGTAACTGATCTGCAGTTCTTCCCGGATCGACGCCTGCAGATCGATTTCCTGCCAATGCGCCCGTCGGGCATTGGCCCGGGCCTCCTGCAAGGCCGCCTGCAGCCGGCTTCGATCCAGTGGGATGTCGATGTTGAAACGCTTGTCCCGGTTGTCCCAGAGACTGTTGTAACCTGCGGAAACCTTCAAATCGGGGATAAAAGCCAGTTCTGCCAGTTTCTGCTGGGTTTTATGGGCAGCGATGCGGGCCTTTGCCGCCTTCAGTTCCTGACGGTTCTGCAGCGCGGTCAGTTGTAATTGCGCCGGATCGGGAATGTCCGTGACTAGAGGCAGTTGTTGCGGAGCAGGCAAGGCCTGTTCAGGGGCCTGATTGAGCAGCGTGTTGATGCGTGCCTGGATGGTTTTGCGCTGTCGTTTCAGGGTGATGTCCTGGTGCTGCAGCAGTGTCAGTTCCATTTCCGCACGCAAAACATCCTGTTTGCTCGTCTGCCCGGTGCGATACCGGGTCAGGGCGATGGCATGGAAGTCTTGCAGCAGTTTCTGATTGACGTGGTTGATGGCGATGGCGCGGTGTATATAGTACCAGTCGGCGAACAACGATTTTGCCGTCGTCGCCAGCAGCAGCTGCATCGACAGCAGGGTCTGCTCTTGGGTCCTGGCTTCGTATCCGGCTTTTTTACCGCGTAATTCCAGTTTTGCAGGCCAGGGCAGCTGCTGTGACAGTTCAACGCGTTGCCCGAAATCGGCTGCACGGCTGCCGATGGTCATCGGAGCAAAGCCATAGCTGAAACGCGGGGCATGCAGCGTTGATTGCTGGTCGATTCTGGCGCTTGCGGCCTGCCAGGCAGCCAGGGCGATTTCCACACGCGGGTTGGCCTGTAGAACAGCGGCAACCAGTTGCTCCGGAGCCAGTTCGCCATCAGCTTCAGCGAGATCGCCGGGGGCGGCCGGCAGCAGGCTCGTGTACAGTAATGCCATGGTCAACAACAGCAGCCTGCTTTGTCGATTATAGATTTTCATGGGGACTCTCTTCAGTATGTTCACGCTATCTGCATTGGGGGG
The DNA here is from genome assembly GCA_024511045.1 of Gammaproteobacteria bacterium. Taxonomy (GTDB): domain Bacteria; phylum Pseudomonadota; class Gammaproteobacteria; order Methylococcales; family Methylomonadaceae; genus JANEMG01. Next base: position 2,312 of record JANEMG010000400.1, read on the forward strand.
CACTGAACCGGCAAACAATATTTCCATAAACACCCCATGGTAGGGTGTTTATGGGTGCAAACTAATTCAGCTTTGTCACATTTGATAAAAAATTCGGCTCTTCAGTGATATCTGTGGGTAAAAAAGCCCCTTTTTAGCCATTGAACTGCGGACTCCGTGTGGACCT
>JANEMG010000401.1 GCA_024511045.1 Gammaproteobacteria bacterium
GCCTATTGCCGCATTTCCAGTTACCTGCAGACCATGGCAAATCAGGGATACAATCCGCTGGTCGCCATTCAAATGGCCTTTTCGGGACAGCTCTATGCTGATAGGGGTGAGTAGTTACGTCACGGCAACGAAATTCGCGACAATACATAGAGTTGAACCCGGATGAAATCATACTGTGGCAGCCGATACGGACTTCGCCGCTGCTGGGATGGGTTCGGCTGAAAGTCTCGCTGCTTCGTTCACGGACTTTGCAGCAAGAGATCCTGACAGACAATATCCTGGTCGCTGTTGTCGCGCTGCTGATCGACCTGATGATCCTGCTCGCAGTGCTCTATCTGCCCGGAAAGTCTTTCCGCCGGGCGGTCGGTTTCGCCCAGTCATTGACAACCCGCCCCGGCAATCGGCTCGACGTGCAGGGAGGATCGAGGGAAATCAATACGCTGGTCGATGCGCTGAATGTTTCATCCGCTGACCTGAAGCGGCAGCGTGACCTGCTGGAAAGGCAGCATCATCAACTGGCTGATCTGAACCTGAATCTGGAGAGGCGTGTCCAGGAGCGCACCGAAGAGCTGATCGAAAGCCGTAAAAGCCTGGTGCAGCTGCATCAGGCTGTCACTCAGAGCAGCGTAGGCATCGTTATGCTGGACAATGATTTTTGCGCCATCGATTGCAATCCGGCGTTTCAGGTCATGACTGGCTTCGACTGTGAAAAGATCGTCGTTCAGGATGTGCTGGATCTGCTCTGGTCGAAAAAGAACCCCCGCTGGCTGATGGAGGAAATCAGGGAGTCTTTGAAATGCGGTAAACCCTGGCGTGGGGAATTGACCATCCATCATGCCAGTGGCGACGGCCTGTGGGTGCAAATGGTGCTGACGCCGGTACGTGATGAGCTGGGGGAGTTGTATTACCTGTTGACCATGGATGATATCTCCGAACGAAAAGCATACGAAAAACAGCTGATCCATCAGGCTAATTATGATGCCCTGACAGGGCTGCCCAACCGGGTTCTGGGAATGGACCGGTTGCGCCAGGCGATTCGGGTGGACCAGCGTAAACAGCGCAAGACCATTGTCCTGTATCTGGACCTGGACCGTTTCAAACAGGTCAATGACAGTCTGGGACATCGCATCGGCGACCTGCTGCTGATCGAAACGGCGGGCCGCCTGACCGCCTGTGTGCGCCAGTATGATACCGTGTCCCGGCTGAGTGGGGACGAGTTTCTGATCGTGTTGTCCGGGGTTGAGGATGCGGTGATGGTGGAATCGACGGCGGAAAAAATTCTGCACATGCTGGCGCAACCCTATCAAATCGAAGATCGCGAACTGCATGTCGGCGCCAGCATCGGTATCGCCGTCATTCCGGATGATGGTCAGAGTGCCGACGATATCCTGCGTTACGCGGACACCGCGATGTATCAGGCCAAACAAGCGGGGCGCAACCACTTCAAGTATTATACCCAGTCCATGAACGAGGCTGCACAGCAACGTCTGCGTATCGATACCGCCATGCATACGGCGCTGGAAAACGGCGAGTTGCAATTGCATCTGCAACCTGTCGTTACCCCGGACGGGAAGCCGGCCGGGGCGGAAGCGCTGATGCGCTGGCGCTCGGCTGCGCTGGGTCCGGTCATGCCAGATGTCTTTATTCCGATTGCCGAAGAGAACGGGCTGATCGTGCCGATGGGACAATAGATATTGCGCGAGGCCTGCAGGGTCGCCGCTGCCTTGCCGGATTATATGTTCATGACCGTGAATGTTTCCTGCGTCCAGTTCCGCAGCAGGGGTTTTCCCCAGACGGTGCAGGATATCCTGGTTGAAACCGGCATCGAGCCATCGCGGCTGCATCTGGAGATCACTGAACGTGTTCTGATGCAGGATGTAGAAGAGGTCAGACAAAGCATCGAGCGTATCGTCGACCTTGGTGTATCGATGGCTATCGATGACTTTGGTACCGGTTATTCCTCCCTTTCCTATCTCAACCGGTTTCCCTGCAGTACCCTCAAGATCGACCACAGTTTTGTCATGAGCATGATGGAAGACCAGGCCAGCCAGGGACTGGTGGATGCCATCATCAATATGGGCCATTCGCTGCATATACATATTATCGCAGAAGGCGTGGAAACAGAGCAGCAGCTTGAACTGTTGAAGTACAAGGGTTGTGATTTCCTGCAGGGGTATTACCTGTCAAGGCCGCTGCCCATCGATGAATTCAAGGCATTTATGCACCAGTCCGTGTAATCGTCAGGCATTCAATAGCTGTCAGGCGCCTGCATTTTCCAGGCTTCCACCTTGGTACTGGCATTGTCTTGTCACTGCATCGACCACGATCAACTGTCATCCTATGTTTATCAATACGTAACTACTCACCCCTACCGGAACAAGCCCCTGTAGGTGGTCTGTGGAGGAGGTGTCTTTGGCAGGGGTGCCAAAGCCAAGCCTGCAGGGATGTATTCACGGCGTCTTCCGGAAC
>JANEMG010000067.1 GCA_024511045.1 Gammaproteobacteria bacterium
TTCGTTGATTTGTAATTGACCGCTTTTCATGTTCGCAAAACAAAAAATGGTATTTAATTACATTTCAACGAACTACGTCAACTTTCTGTGCTTTTTGTCATGTACAGAGATTTGTTGCAGGTAACTACTCACCCTTAATAAAACAAGCCCCTTATGGGTGGTCTGTGCAGGAAGTGTCTTTGGCAGGGATGTATTCACGGCGTCTTCCAGAACAGACTACCCATAGGGGCCCGAGTAGTTACTGTTGCAGTTGATCTTCTGTCCACACTTCCGCATGGCGACCCCGGTTCCATGCCTTAGCCCAGGCAAAAGTAAAACTGATTACGTATGTTTTCCGAAACCCTGTGATTCTTTTCATCCCGACGACAGGAGGGATCTTGAGCGTTGCCACATTGCCATGGCGCCCAGGATTTCTCCTGGCGTCGAAATGTCACTTTATTGCTCTTCCCGACAGCAGTGCAGCACCTGTTTTGTATCGATAAGCAGGGGATGACAGTCATGATCCGACATGGATTGACCGCTGCTTTTCATTTTGGGAAATGGCTGAAGCTTGTGGGTAATCCCACCCTGCGCAAGACCTGCGCCATAAACTCTGCCTGCCCTTCATCGGCTCTGTATGGCTTGCTGTTGATCGAGCAATCGATACTTGCTACCAAGGCATGGTAACGACAACTTCTGCCGCGCGCTGCGCCATGATGCCATGGACCGCTTTCGTAGGATGGATTCCGTCCCAGAACATATAGGTATCCGCCTTCTTGCAGACAAAGGGCGGCAGTTCAGGCGTGACACACGTGTCCGTTGTATTGACAAGGCCAAATGCCGCAGGATCCGACAGGATTTCATCGAGCAGGCCGAAGAGATCCAGGGTCCTGATGTCGATTCCCGGCAAGCCAGCATTCAGGTCGTTCTGGAGCTGCAGCAATCCTTCCTTGAAGGCCATGGTCAAAGCATTCGCTGCTGCAATCGCTCCTGGCAACTGCGCATTCAACTTCCGAACAGCCGGCGTGTTTCCCAGGGCCGGTACATTCAACAGCAATACGTTTCGCGCACCTTGGGCATAGAGTGTCTGGATCGTAAAGGCAATATTGGACAATGCCGTGTCGATGACAGGCAATGGATCCTGGCCCTGCGCCAATACAACCAGGGCATCGCGCACGTCATTGCCGCCCAGTTCAAAAGTCACCAAGGTACCAGGCGATGTTTCAGTAAAATCACTCAAATAGGCATCCAGTTGATCCAGCAGATTGAACCGGCAGGGGAAATCCCCGGCTCTCGCTCCTCCTGCGGCATAATTGCCGGCCTTGTCATTGTCATGGCGCAAAGCCGGCCGGACATACCCTGACCAGCCTTTACCCTGCGCCAGTTGTTCAACCCAGGTTGCACCATTGGTCACATGGTGTCCTCCCCTGGCATAAGTACCATCGGGTATATAAAAATCATCCAGCTGCTCGTAGGGCGGGACATTGGCCGGCGTCCCCAGATCACATCCGGCGGTGAACCCGAATTTGTCCGGGTTGGACAGCAGAACGAACGCATTGCCCGAATCGCTGAGACTGCCGCCAAAAGAGACGATTCTGTCGAACAATCTGTTTCCAGCCACTGCATCCAAGGTGAAACACATCTGCAGCAGAAGCAAAACGCTGTTGATGATGGCTATCTGTTTATTGACTGTCATGGCTGATCCTCCTGTGAATTGTGCTGTGAATCTCATGCGGGTTCGATGGCATTGTCAGTTTCAGTCAGGGATTCTCCTCGATATCTTCATACACCGCATTGGTGAACCGAGGGGTGCAAATGGCCAGGAACAGCAAATCTTCCTCGCCGATGTTGGTGATTCGTTGCCGGCACATCGCTGGTATGAGCACGATGTCGCCGGCACTGACCTCCTGCGGCGGCAACCTGCCAACCTCCACGAGACCCTTGCCAGCGATGATGTAGTAGCGTTCCACGGTGCCCTTGAGCCGATGCCAGCGCGTCGTTGTCCCGGGTGCCACTCTCGCTCTGGCGATCGATACGTCCGGGTCGTCAGGCGTGTTGGACAATTCCGTAATGTAGCACTTCTCGGACGTATAGAATTCATTGCCAATATTTTGTCGTTTGATTGCTGCTTTCATTGGATTTTTCTGTCCACTACCTGCGCCAGTTCCTGCAGCTCCGGGGAAATCCGGACCGGATAGTCCGGAGGCTTCTGCAGACGACGCAAAGGTTCCGGAAGGCTTTGCAGCTGCTGCAGCGCGTAGTCTCTGCTGGCATCGAGAGCCGGCAGGGGCGACGTGAGCCGGCCGGCGTGCATCACTTGTTGCAGCAATGGCTGTCCTGCGCAGGGCGCCTCATGCACGGTCACGATATCCTCCAGCAGCAGTCCGTCCGGATCGCAGCGCCGATAGACCTGCTTGCGCCCCGGCCAAGTGGACTTGCCTTCCGAACGCTTGCGCCGGGCGATTCCGGCATATTCCTGCAGTTTGTAGGCGCAATCCAGATAGGGGGCATCGGCGGAAGTGTCCATGCGCGTGCCGATGCCGAAACCGTCGATGGGCGCCCGCTGCTGCCGCAGCTGTTGCAAAACATATTCATCGATGCTGCTGCTGGCAAAAATACCCACCTGGTGCAGTCCGCCCCGGTCCAGGATGCGGCGCACCCGGTGCGCATGTTCGGCCAGATCACCGCTGTCGATGCGCACTGCCTTGATGGTTATGTGCTGCTCCCCGAGGATTGGCGCGATTTCCACCACTTGCCTGGCGCCCGCCTCGGTGTCATAGGTATCGATGAGCAAGACGACATTACCGGGGTTGGCATGGGCAAAATGCAGAAAGGCTTCCCGTTCACTGGCATGGGCCTGGATGAAAGAATGCGCCATGGTTCCATAGACGGGAATGCCGAACTGCTGCCCGGCAGCCACCGTTGCCGTCCCGCCGAAGCCCGCCAGGTAACTGGCTCTGGCCGCCAGCAGCCCCGTTTCACCGCCATGGGCCCGGCGGAAGCCGAAATCCACCAGCAGCCTGTCCGGAACGGTCAGCACCGAACGCGCCGCCTTGGAAGCGATCAGGGTCTGGAAATGCAGCAGATTGATGATCCGGCTTTCGACGAATTGCGCCTCGGGAAGGGGAGCGGTGATGCGCAGGATCGGTTCGTCGGGAAAAAATACCGTCCCCTCGGGCATGGCATGCACATCACCAGTGAAGCGCAGCCCGGCAAGCCGCTCGAGGAAGCCGCTGTCGAACTGGCCGGTCTCCGCCAGCCACTGCAATTCCTCCCGGGAAAAGTGCAGCTGCTGAAGATAGTCCAGTACCTGCTGCAGGCCTGCCGCCATCAGAAAGCCGCGGTCTTCGGGCAGCCGTCGGACAAAGAATTCGAACACGGCAGTTTCCTGCATGTTCTGCCGGTAGTAGCCCTGCAGCATGGTCAGCTGATAGAGATCGGTCAACAGGGCGCTGCGGGCAATCATGCGATCATTTCCCTTTCCAGCGGTATGGCGCCGCTGGCGATCATGTCCTGAATGGCGCGCTTTCCGGCATCGACATGGATGTTGACGGCGGCAATGGCATCCTGCAGCAAATAGACCTGGTAATGATGCTGCAAGGCATCCCTGACGCTGTGCAGAACGCAATAGTCCGTGGCCAGCCCACAGCAGAACAGGCGCCTGACGCCGTCTTCCTGCAGCTGCCGATGGAATCCCGGCGCGGAAAAAGCGGAATAGCCTTCTTCATCGGCGGCAATGCCCTTGGAGACGATTCGTGCCGTTTCGGGTACGGTCAGTGTGGACGGAAATTCGGCGCCATTCGATCCAGCGATGCAATGTTCCGGCCACTGTCCTCCCTGCCCGACGAAAGAACCATGCTCCGGCGGATGCCAGTCCCGGGTCAAATAGATGGGCAGTCGATGCTGCTGAAACTTGCTGATATAGGCATTGACCACGGGTATCAGCGAATCCCCGCCAGGAACGGCCAGGCTGCCGCCGGCCAGAAAGTCGTTCTGCAGGTCGATGATCAGCAGGGCATCGCCCTCTTCGAGATCGATGCGCCTGGTTTGATTAAGCTGCATGCTCTCGACGGTCAATCATTGCCCGGTAATTTTCACCAGCCAGCCATCCCTGCCCTTGCATTTATTCGTCCCGATGCCTCGAATACTGATTCTTGCGGGTGTATCGCCAAGATCTGCCGGCAGTTTTCCGCTAACCAGAAAATTTGCCTGTTTTTTGTCAACTGTCACAGCCACCGGCTGTCCTTTTACGGTCACCTGCAGGGAATCCGGGCGTGTCGACCCTGACGCCAGGAAAGAAAATTCCGACTGCGGCCGCACTTCGGCCAGATGCGGCGGCTGGAATTACCAGAACCTGGGCGGCTTGCAGGCTTTCTTGCTGCTGCTGGTACCGTAGGCAGCGGCCTGGCCGGCATAACCCATGAGACTGATCATCAACAGCATGGCAACTATGTTCATCGGCACCTCCGGTGTAAACTGCAGGGAAAGGAAAAATGTTAAAATCACTTCAGCTCAATTTGTAACTACTCACCCATAGTAAAAGAAGCCCCATGGGTGGTCTGTGGAGGAAGTGTCTTTGGCAAGGATGCCAAAGTCAAGCCTACAGGGATGTATACCGTTGGCAAATCATAATTTAGCAAAACAGTAGCACCAGAAAATGCCGTAAGCATTTGTTAATATGTGATATGTTTCTATTAGCCGGCTGTTTCTGGCTGCTAAATTTTCAAGTGCGGAAAGTATATTTACGGCGCCTTCCGGAACAGACTACCCATAGAGCCCGAGTAGTTACCTCAATTTAACAACAGATCGCCACCGTGATGCAAACCAGAAGCCTGCTGCGCCTTTATCCCTTCCCCGGCGAAGAAGTCGCCGTGCAGGGATTGTATCTCCAGCATCGACTTCATGAACTGGGCACGGCAGACGCACCCTTCGTGTACGCCAATTTTCTCGCCAGCCTGGATGGCCGCATCGCACTGGAAGACATCGCGCTGGGGGAGACCTATATCCCCAAGCACCTGACCACGCCATCCGATTTCAGGCTGTTCATGGAGCTGCATGCCCAGGCCGACTGCCTGATCACCCATGGCGGCTACCTGCGTTCACTAGGCGGGAAGCGGTTGGGCAACATCCTGCAGGTTGGCATCAGGCCGGAGCACGCCGACCTCGCCGAATGGCGCCGGCAAAACGGCCTCGCGCCGCAGCCGGCGGTGGTCATCGCCAGCGCCAGCCTGGATTTCCCGATGCACGACAGCCTGCAGCAGCACCGGCAGGAAGTCCTGATCGCCACGGGACGCATGGCCAACCCGAACCGCGTCAGCTACTGGCAAAAGCAAGGCTACCAGGTGCTGATCACCGGCGAAGACCGTCTGGTGCATGGCAAACCGCTGATCGATGCGCTGAAAAACCGGGGTTACAAAAGCATCTACCTGATCGCCGGACCGCACATGCTGGATACCATCGTCCGGGAAAGACAACTATCCAGGCTCTATCAGACCATTACCCATCAGTTGCTGGGGGGCAAGGATTTCCGCACCTTGCTGCCTGGCCCTCCGCTTGCCGAAGAGGGCAATCTTTTTCTCAAATCGCTTTACTACGAAACCGATGCACCTGTCGGCTCCGGGCAGTTTTTCACCCAGTTCGATCTGGATCCCGCGCATTGACGCTGTCCAGCAGGGGCCGCCAACTTGCAGGATCTTGCCGGGCCAGGACATCACTGTCAACCCATGCTTATCAATGCAAAACAGTTGCTGCGCTGGTGGCGGGAGGACAAGAATTATAGGGTTTCAGCAAAGCTGAGGATCACAGGTAAGCAGGAATCACTATGTTTTCTTTTCGCCCGCCTGCTCATCGCCAGCCTGTTCATCGCTGCTTTCAGCAGCATTGGCCTGCGATTTTTCGCCGCCCCTGCCCTGCAGCCCATCGGCGATGCCCGCCAGAATACCGCTGCCTATGGCGGCCAGCGCCGACGCCGTCGCGCTGGCGCTGGTCAGGGCCGCATTCTTCCCCAGTTGCGGTAATTTCTGCAAGGACTGCAGGCCCTGCAGAACCTGCTCGCCAACGGCACTGCCGCTTTGCCGGACATGGGTAATCAAATCCTGGGTGGTATTGACCACCACTTCATTGCCATTTTTGGCGATCTCCTGCATGGTATCGATGAAAAGCTCTTCCAGGCTTTTCAGGTTTTCCGCCGCCTGCCTGAGGTCCTCATGGGAAAACTCATCGACACGCGATGCCGCCTCTTCGATCGCCAGCTTGGATGCCTCGGCAGCCTTCGCCAGGGCATCATCCAGCGCACTTGCCGACTCCTGTATTATCTCTTTGGTACGCACCTGATTACCGATGCCCTCGCTGATCCCCTTGCCAACCGCCTGTGCGACTTTTTTGATGTTTTCCAGATCCAGTTCCTGTTCGGTCAGCGCCTTCAGGGTAATGTCGTGAATCTGGCTATAGATATCTTCCCAGGCAGCAACGGCGGTCTTGACTGCCTGCTCGGCGTTGTCGGTGGTTTTGGTCATGATCGATCTCTCCTGAATTGGTTTGGATTATCTGTGAACTGTCTTTTATCTTTCTTTGTACATCGACATTCAGTTTTCAAATATACCCATCGCACGGCAAATTTCGGCAAAGCGCCTGTCTGCAGCGGGTGGCGATTTTATCTGCTGTTGGCTTGGTCAACACAGCCGCCGTCTGCCAACATGCAGTTACAGTCTGGACTTCGGGCAAAAGATCAATCGTATTTGATATATTTGAAGCGTGGATCGTCCGGCGTGCCGGTCAATGCCCCACCTTCCCTGCCCGGCTGCCACATGATGACTTCCTCGATCTTGTGCGCCAGTTCGAAATCCTTGTTGGTAATGCCCTTGGCGGCGTGATTCACCAGCTTGACGATGACAAACGCATAGGAAACGGTCAGATCGGGGTGGTGAAAGGCGGCTTCGGCCAGATGCCCGACGGTATTGACCACCATCAGCGTCGACTTCCAGCCGCTGGTTTTGTATTTGCGGCGTATCCAGCCCTTTTCCAGATACCAGTGCGGCAATTCCTCCTGCAGCCGTTCCTGCACTTCTGTATCGCTGTAAGTTTCCTCATGCTGTCGTTCACGCCAACCCATAGTCATCACCTCTCTGCAAATCCGAGAAAACCACTGTGCGCCGGCATCGATGCCATGCACAGACAACTGGCTGCTATTAGCGATTATATACATTTACTGCATTATCCACCTAATATGGTGTTCAGACATCATTTTTGCAACGGCGGCAATTGCCCATTGCCGTCGTCCACTTCCAGCACCTCCACGTTCTTCAGTTTTCTGGCCATGGCATTGGTTCTGGTGGTCTGCAGTTTCTCCAGCGACGACGATGCGGTATGCAGGTGTTTGTGCACCAGGTCCAGCTGCTCGCTGTATTTTCCGAATTCCGTTTTCACTTCGGCCAGCACCTTCCAGACCTCGCTGCTGCGCTTTTGCACGGCCAAGGTGCGAAAGCCCATGTGCAGACTGCTCAACAGCGCGGACAGGGTCGTCGGGCCGGTGATGGTGATCCGGTATTCCCGCTGCAGCTTGGCGAAAACCTGCGGATGCCGCAGCACTTCGGCATAGAGGCTTTCCACAGGCAGAAACATGATGGCAAAATCGGTGGTATGAGGCGGATCGATGTACTTGCTGCTGATATCCCTGGCAAAACTTTCCACGGTCCTGAGCAGCTGCTTCTGCGCCACGGCGATTTTGTCCAGACTGCCCTCTTCCACGGCCTGCAGCAGCATCTGATGGCTTTCCATGGGGAATTTGGAATCGATGGGCAACCACACCGTCTTGTCATCGGCCTTGCCCGGCAATTTCACCGCATACTCGACGTTGGCCTGGCTGCCTTGCTTGGTCGCGACATTGACGGCGTATTGCTCGGGAGAAAGAATCTGCTCCAGGATATTGCCCAATTGATATTCGCCTAAAATACCACGGGTCTTGACATTGGACAGGACTTTTTTCAGGTCGCCGACGCCGACCGCCAGATTCTGCATTTCCCCCAGACCTTTGTGCACCTGCTCGAGGCGTTCGCTGACCTGTTTGAAGGATTCTCCCAGACGCTTTTCCAGCGTGTCATGCAGCTTCTCGTCGACTGTCCTGCGCATTTCCGTCAACTGCCGGGTATTGTCCTCGCGGATATTCTGCAGCTGCTTCTCGATCGCCGCACTGATTTCCTGAATACCGGCCTTTGCCTGCTGACTGCTTTCCAGCTGCTGTTTCTGCAGATCGGAAAACCTGACCCGCAACTGGTCATTGAAATCCCTGATGCCTTCGGTAAAACTCTCGGCGACGGCTTTCAGTCCCTCGTTCAGCTCCCGGCGATTGTCCTTGCCATCCATTTTGATGCGCTCGGCAAAATCATCCAGTTTTTTGCCGGTCTTGTCGATGAACTGATCCTGCTTGCCGTTCAGGGCCTCACTGGAAACCTGAAAGGCAGCCATGACGTTTTGCCTGAAGTCATTGCCGTGCTGCATCAGTTTTTCAGACAGCTGCTGCAGATCCTCCCGAAACGCCGCAAGCTGTCTGTTCTGCAAACTGGCATTCTCGGCAATCCTGTGCAGCAGGGTGTCCTGAAAACGCTTGAACAGTTCCTGGGACTCACGCCGATTTTCCGCGCTGACTTCCCGGAGTTCCTTCCTGGCCTCGGAAAATCCCTCCTTCAGCAGGTCCGTATTGGCCTGCAGCGAATGCAGCAACTGCTGTTGAAAATCCTGGGAGTTTGCCCGCTGCAGGGCATGCATTTTTTTCCACAGCACCAGCAGGAGCAGGAATATCAACAGCAACAGGCCGAAGGCCGCTGCTGTCAGCAGCATGGGTTGGGTCATCAAATCTTCCATTATTCCAATTAATCGTGGAGTTGCTGTTGTACAGAAACATCCGGCTTCGCCTGCCTGCATCGCGTAAGCCAGGGGATCGGGCAATGCCGCCATGTCTGGTGGATTTGCCGTTTCCGGATGAAAAAATCCAACAATTTGTATGCGGTAATATTATAATTGACAAGGGTCTCTGCGTACCTGGTCGAACTTTCAGCATCCGGAACGAACACGGCCGTCAGTCCCTGTGACGAGCAGCCTTGCCAGATGTTGCAAGGGACGGTTGCGGTTTTGGTGGATGGGCAGGCCCTGATCGGATACGTTGCCCATTACACGCTTGCCCACGGCAAGATCCAGCTGGTGCCTTCCCGCACACTTGCCCTTGCCAGCAGCGAAGAAGGGAAAGTGCTACATTTTGATGTGCGAAACGATAAAAACAACAGATACGGATATGACAGCATGTTAATGCAAGCCAAGATAAGAAACATCGAGTATATTCATCCTGAACTCGCCATATTCCAGGTTGCCCCCGACGGTTGGCAATTGTCGCCCTTCAAATCCGGTCAGTACGTTGTCC
>JANEMG010000402.1 GCA_024511045.1 Gammaproteobacteria bacterium
AAAAGGCAGTAGTCATCGCTGCCGCCGATCAGCTGCACATCGGAACGCAGCACATAGAGCTGTAATTTCTTTTTCACTATCGGCAGCAATTCTTCGGGGAGGACGAGCAGGAAAGATTGCCGCCTTTTGCTGATCAGAAAGGTGCTGATGGTCCGTCCCTTGGGCGTACAAAAGGCACCGAAGCGGCTTTGTGTTTCCGAGACATCATGGATGTTGCAGGTCGTCTGGCCCTGCAGGAACTGTGCCGCATCCCTGCCGCTGACCGTCAGGACCGCCAGATCGGCGATGGCATAGCGTTTGTTGGCGTATTGCTTTTTTCCCGGAGGCCAGGCGGTTTTTTGCCCGGAAAAGATTGCCGTATTGGTCGAGGTCAGAAAGTCGTGCCAGTCTTGATTCATGAGGATCGATCGCTTTGCAATGGGGCCGGTTTCAGGATGAGGGTGCTCAGTGCCGGCAGATTGAGTGTCAGGGAAAACTCCTGGCCGTGCCAGGGGATTTCGGAAACCGTGATGGTTCTTCCCAGTGTGTCTGATTCTAGCCCGCCATAGCCGGCATCGTTGCTGTCCAGGATCACCGTATAAGGGACCGGGAAGGGCACGCCGATACGATAATCGAAGCGCGACACGGCGGAGAAATTGCTCACCACGAGCAGTGCCTGGCGCGGGTCTTTGGCCTTGCGCAGAAACACGATGATGCTCTGCTGGTGGTTGCCGGCATCGATCCAGGAGAACCCGGCCGCCCGGCAGTCGCTTTCATACAGGGCCGGTTCGCTGCTGTACAGCAGGTTCAACTTCTGCAGAAAGCGTTTCAGGGCGCGGTGGGGTTCGTGTTCCAGGAGCTGCCATTGCAGTTCGGCTGACTCGTTCCACTCTTCGATCTGGGCAAATTCCGCACCCATGAAATTGAGCTTTTTCCCCGGATGCGTGAACATGAAGGAGAACAGTAGGCGCAGGTTGGCGAATTTTTCCCATGCCGTACCCGGCATCTTGGTGTAAAGCGATCCCTTCAGATGCACCACTTCGTCATGGGAAAGGGAAAGGATGAAATTTTCCTCGAAGGCGTAGTCCAGGACGAATACCAGCTGATGGTGTTTTTCCGGGCGGTGTTCCGGCGGCGTCTGCATGTAGCCGAGGACATCGTGCATCCAGCCCATGTTCCACTTGAAGCCGAAGCCCAGTCCGCCGGCGTCGGTGGGGCGGGAGACGCCCGGCCAGGAAGTGGATTCTTCGGCGATCATCATGACGCCGGGAAGCCGGGCATGGACGATGGCGTTGGTGTGCTTCAGAAATTCGATGGCTTCCAGGTTTTCATTGCCGCCGTATTCGTTCGGTATCCATTCACCCGGTTTTCGGGAATAATCCAGATACAGCATGGATGCCACGGCATCGACGCGCAGGCCGTCGAAATGGTAGCGTTCCAGCCAGAACAGGGCATTGGCGATCAGGAAATTCTCCACTTCGTGACGGCCGTAATTGAAAATCAGTGTTCCCCAGTCCTTGTGCTCGCCCTGCCTGGGATCGGCATGTTCGAACAGGTGGGTGCCGTCGAATTGCGCCAGGGCATGGGCATCCTGGGGGAAATGTCCGGCCACCCAGTCCAGCAGTACGCCGATGCCGTTCTGATGACATTGATCGATGAATGCCATCAACTGTTCGGGTCTGCCGAGCCGCGAGGTGGGGGCATAGAAGTTGGAAACCTGGTACCCCCATGATGGTTCATAGGGATGCTCGGCAATGGGCAGAATTTCGATGTGGGTAAAGCCCATTTCCCTGACATAGGGAATGAGACGCTCTGCCAGCTGTTGATAATCGAGGTGGCGGCCGTCCGGTCCCCGCATCCAGGACCCCAGATGCACTTCGTAGATGCTGATGGGGCTGCGCCACAGATCCATGCGGCCACGCTGCTCCAGCCAGCCAGCATCACCCCAGGGATGGATACCGTCGATGTCATAGACGATGCTGGCGGTGTCCGGGGCGGTCTCCATGAACAGGGCGAAGGGGTCGGATTTCAGGAAACATTCGCCATTGTGAGAGCGGATGTTGAATTTATACAGTTCGCCGTTGCCGAGATTGGGTAGAAAAAGCTCCCAGATACCGGAATCGTCGTGTCGCCGCATGGGGTGGCAGCGTCCATCCCACTGGTTGAACGGCCCGACGACGCTGACGGCCATGGCATTGGGCGCCCAGACCGCGAAGCCGACACCATCGATGCCCTGGTAATGACGCCGGTGGGCGCCCAGTTTTTCATAGATCTGGTAATGATTGCCCTGGGCGAACAAGTGTCTGTCTGCTGTCGTAATATACGTATAGGGCAGGGCATAGGGGTCATATATGGTCCGCCCCGTATTGCAAGAGAAAATTCGTTCGTGACAAAAGAAATATTGCTTCCATATATCCGGCCTTTGTCTGAGTATGTCTAATACCTCTGGCCCTGATGGAATCCGCG
>JANEMG010000068.1 GCA_024511045.1 Gammaproteobacteria bacterium
AGTTTTTAATATCGAGAAAAAATGAGGCGCTAACGCGCATTTTATTTATATAATTCAATTTGATAGCTTAAGCCTTCGGCATTATCTACCCACAGATATCGCTGAGGAGGCATTTATTTTTTCTCCGGCATGTAAAGCGCCGACACTTTCCCCGGGTCTTTTGCCGTGGCGGTTATCTTCGCGGTTCCGCGTTTTTTCACCTGGTCGATGCGAATGATTTCATGCATGGGTATAAAAGAGCGATCTACGCCGGCAAATTCCGTCCTCAGCTTTTCCTCCGACGGATCAACGACGATGGCGCTTTTTTCACCGAACACGATATCCTCGATGATGACGAACCCATACATATCGCCTTGATAGACGTGTCTGGCATACAACTCGTAAACCTGTTCCTGATTGAAAAAAACGATCTTATAAATATGTTTTTCTGACATCGCGGTTTTCTGTTAGCCTTTATGGTTCGAATTTTATCCTGGTGCAGCACAGACTGGCCAACCAGAAAAACCGTCTAATATACACTAATCCCATCAAAACCTTTAATTCGACTGAACAAACACCATGACCTTCAATATCTACCTTTCCGGCGAAATCCACAGCGACTGGCGCGAACAAATCAGGCAGGGCATCCTCGACAGGCAACTGGACATCGAATTGACCGGCCCAGTCACCGACCATGAAAGCAGCGACGATATCGGTGAAAAAATCCTCGGCGTCGAACAGAACCCTTTCTGGAAAGACCACAAGGCGGCAAAAATCAACGCCATTCGCAACACCGTCCTGATCAGGAGAGCGGACATCGTCATCGTGCGTTTCGGCGACAAATACAGGCAATGGAATGCGGCATTCGACGCCGGACTCGCCATCGCCCAGAACAAACCGCTGATCGTCATGCATGCCCCCGAACTGACCCACCCGCTCAAGGAAATCGATGCCGCCGCCCTGGCCGTTGTCGAAACACCCCGGCAGGCGATCGAGATTTTGCAATATATCTCCGAAAATTGAGGCGACACCCGACAAAAACACCTGCGGGTCATGGTCATGTGATGATGAAATCGGTGCGTGTTCCACGCACGTCCAGCAACCCGCCGGCAATGCCCCTGTTCCTTCCCCGGCAGGCATTGCGGATGATCTCCTCCAGGCCGTCCACCAGACGATAATCGGCCAGATCGTCGAGCAGGATCCACCTGGCATCGCTGGCATCGCTGGCATCGCTGGCATCGCTGGCATCGCTGAACGCCTGCGGCCGGCTGTTCCCGCCCGGCTCGAGAGACGCCAGAAAATCGATGATGACATAATGGAAATTCTCGATTTTGCGCTCCACCACCGCCACGATATGCTGTACCGACACATCCACATCGGTTTCCTCCTTGACTTCTCGACGGCAGGCATCGGCCAGGGTTTCACCGGCTTCCAGCCTGCCGCCCGGCAACGACCATTGACCGCGCGCCGGCGGGTTGTCCCTGCAGATCAGCAGCACCTCTCCCTGATCGTTGAATACCAGTCCGCTGACACCAATTACCGGCACGGGAAAATCAGGCAATCCGCTTACAGTCATTTTGCACCTTGCAACTGTCGAAAAATGAAACGCAACACTATACACCGCCCCGGTAATCCGGGTATAGTTTCGATTATCCCATCAGCAGGAGGTAACCAACATGAAAGCATTGAAATCCTTACTGACATTTTTGTTGATCATGACCGGTTGTTTTGCCCTGCAGGCCGCTGCCGCCGATATCCAGGCCGGCAAGCAGAAGGCCGCCACCTGCAACGGCTGCCATGGCGCCGATGGCAACAGCAGCAATCCGCAGTGGCCCAGCCTGGCGGGACAACAGGCTGCCTACCCGTCAAAGCAGCTGAAAGCTTTCCGTGACGGTTCCCGGAAAAATCCGGTCATGCAGGGCATGGCCGGCAAATTGACCGATGCCGACATCGACAACCTGGCCGCCTATTTTGCCAGCCTCAAACCGAAAAGCGCAGGGGGAGACAAAAAACTGGCCGCCGCAGGAAAAAACAAATTCTCCATGTGCATGGGCTGTCATGGTGCAGACGCCACCGGCAGAGGCATATTCCCCAGGCTTGCCGGTCAACAGCCAGCCTATCTGGCCAGACAGCTCAAGGCCTTCAAGACGGGCTCACGCAAGAGCGGCCCGATGCAGGCAGTTGCGGCAAATCTGTCCGACCAGGACATCGCCGCCCTGACCGCCTATCTGGGTACCTTGCAATAAAACCTGCCAATCGCTGCCTTGCATGCCCTGTCGCCCACAACCCCGGAAAGCCGACAGGGCATGGCAGAATCTTTTCCGCAACCCATGAAGAGGAACACATGAAAACGAAAACCAAATTCCTGATCCTGGCAGGCACATTGCTGCTGTCCGTCCATGCTGTCGCTGCCCCTCCCGAACACCGGGGAAAAGGACCGCGGATACCCGAAGCCCGGGATATCAACAGCAACAGGCAATCCGACGCGGACAGCAGCAGAGGTCTGGAGCGGGCCTGGGAACGCCATGAAATGGAAAACAGGGAACACAAGGGCGGCAAGCCCCAGAAGGGAAAAAAGCATAAAAAACAATGACACGCCGAAATCCGCCATGGCAATGACTTGTATCAGTTTCCACCGATAATCGAGGCGGTTTTTACCGCCTTTTTTATATCTGCCGGATTTGCCCCGCCCGTTCCATGGAAAAAAACCTGAACCCGGAAACAAATTCACGGCAAATGCTTTATCATTACGCTTCCGACGAACAAAGCCTCGACAAGCAATGAAGACCACGTCAGCGCATCAAAACGATCGCAAACTCTCCCTGATTTTTTTATTTGCAGCGACGCTGTTTACCAGTGCAACACTGATGTTCGTGCTGCAGCCGATGTTTGGAAAAATATTATTGCCGCTGCTTGGCGGTTCGCCATCGGTCTGGAATACCTGCATGGTGTTTTATCAAAGCATCCTGTTTCTGGGCTATCTCTATGCCCATTACCTGTCCACCGCTCTCGACCGGCAGCGGCAGATTCTCGTGCATGCCGGTATCATTCTGCTCAGCCTGCTGGTCCTGCCCCTGGCCCTGCCGGACAACGCCTCACCTCCGACGGAAAGCAACCCGACCTGGTGGCTGCTCTGGGTATTGCTGCTGGCCATCGGATTGCCTTTCTTCGTCGTCTCCACGACCGCCCCCTTGTTGCAGAAGTGGTTTTCCCAGGTTGGCCACCATACCAGCCACGACCCTTATTATCTGTATACCGCCAGCAACGCCGGCAGCCTGCTGGCGCTGCTCAGCTACCCTTTTCTCATCGAGCCCCACATCGGCCTGGAAAATCAAAAGTTTCTCTGGAGTGCCGGCTATATCCTGCTTGGCCTGCTAATTGCCGGCTGTGCATGGATTTTCTGGCGCAGCGGCAATCACACTGTATTGCATGATCAGGAAAGCCAGCTTCCTGCCGTTGATTCTCTGGACATCCGCACCAGACTGCACTGGCTGGCCCTGGCCTTCGTACCCTCCAGCCTGCTGCTCGGACTGACCAACTTCATCAGCACCGACATTGCCTCCGTGCCGTTGCTCTGGATCATTCCCCTGACGCTTTACCTGCTGTCCTTTATCATTGTCTTTTCCAAATGGAACGGCAAAACCCATCCCTGGATGGTGAAACTGCAGCCCGTGGTGCTGCTGCCCTTCATCGCCTATTCCTTCATCGACCCGGCCATCGTCCCCTATTGG
Source organism: Gammaproteobacteria bacterium (assembly GCA_024511045.1). Lineage (GTDB taxonomy): Bacteria > Pseudomonadota > Gammaproteobacteria > Methylococcales > Methylomonadaceae > JANEMG01. The sequence goes on from JANEMG010000068.1 coordinate 3,711, forward strand.
CTGGATCTGGTTCTGCATCTGCTGGCATTCTTCCTGGCCATCATGGTCTGCCACGGTGAACTGGCGAAAATGCGTCCCCACACCCGGCATTTGACGCTGTATTACCTGATCATGTCCTTCGCCGGCATGCTCGGCGGGATGTTCAACACCTTCCTTGCGCCATTCATCTTCAACGGCGTCTACGAATACCCGATCATGATCATCGCCGCGCTGCTGCTGCGGCCAAATCTGAAAGCCACGCACAAGCCCGCCTGGAAACAGCTGCTGCTGGATGCCGGCTTTCCGGCCGCCCTGTTTATACTGGGCTTCAGCATCTACCTGTTCACCGACAGCAACGCCTTGGGCAGGCAGCTTGGCGCCATCGTCGCCGCTTTGACCCTGCTGGCAGGCCTCAACTATGCGTTCCGCTTCCGCGCCGTGACGCTGGCATTGACCACGGCGGTGATCATTCTGTTTTCCTTTGTCCTGCACAACCTGCGCACCAGCACCCTGTTCCAGGAAAGAACCTTTTTCGGCGTCCTGTCGGTCCGGAAAAGCGTCCTGATCGACGAACAGAACCAGCCCGAGATCTATCACGAATTATTCCACGGCACCACCAAGCACGGCGCGCAAAGACTGCCGGCCGGATTGCAGACCATCCCGCTGACCTATTACAGCCAGCCTGGCCCCATGGGCCAGTTGTTCAAGGCTTACGATCCCGACAACGCTCTTTGGCGGATCGGCGTCGTCGGTCTCGGCGCCGGCGCTCTTGCCTGCTACAGCAAGCCCGGGCAGGACTGGGTTTTCTACGAGATCGACCCGGCCGTCGTGAAAATTGCGGAAAATACAGACTATTTCAGCTACCTGGAACATTGCGCAAAAAAATACAGGATGCGCATCGGCGATGCACGGCTGTCCTTGCAAAACGATCCTGAGCAGTATTTCGATTTGCTGGTTCTGGATGCCTTCAGTTCCGATGCCGTTCCCACTCACCTGCTGACCCGGCAGGCCCTGGAGCTGTATTTTGCCAAACTGAAACCCACGGGAATCCTTGCCTTTCACATCACCAACCGGCATCTGGCATTGAAGAAAGTCCTCTCTGACCATGCACGAAATCTGGGCCTTGCCGCATTGATCCAAGAATTCGAGCCGCAGCAGCAGATTCCGCTGGTGGTCGCCACCGACTGGGTGGTGATGGCCAGGCACGAGCAGACCTTGCAGCGCCTGCAGGAAAGCCGGCTGGGGCACTGGCAGAAACTGCCGTTGTATTTCGACATGCGATCATGGACCGACGATTTCACCAACATCGTCAGCGTCTGGCGCTGATTCACCGGGACTGCCATAAACAATCGCCTCCCTGGACTGTGTTTTAACGTTATAATGGGCGTTTTGACCCTAGTTGTTTTACCATTCCATCCATGCGTTTTATGAAAAGAAATCTACTGCTGGTGCTTGCCGCTTTATCACTGACTGCCTGTGCGGAAAAAAACCAGTATGAACAAGCCGTCCTGGAACAGATGCAGACCGATCAGGATATCAGGGACTACCAGCTGGACGCTGAAGAAATGACCCAGTGCGTCGTGGATCTGACCTCCAAAAAAATGCCCGGCGTGTTCCCCTTCGAACCCAGACGCAAGCCCTACTATATCGGCTACACCAAGATGCTCACGCTGAAGCAGTCACAGGATCCGAAAAAAGTCCTTGCCGAACTGACTGAACTGTTTGGCTCCGGACAGGAACTGGCCAACGTCCACAGAAACTACTCGGAAAGCGTGCTGTTCTGCATCCAGTCTCTGGTCTCGGAAACGGAAGAAGAACAATTGGAGCAGGAGAACAAGCCAACTTCCTAAAACATTGTCTCTCGGTGGATGCGCTACGCGCATCCACCATGCTGTTGCTTTCATGCGCGTCAGCCTCAACCGCCGCCGCGCCGGTAAACGCGCTCGAAGCGGCGCATGAATGCATCGATATCGGCTTGCCGCCAGTCTGTGAAAGTAAAAATCAGACGCAATTGCGGCAGAGCCAGCCTGCCCATTCTCGACACATCCAGATCCAGCAATTCCATGATCAGGTTCCTGCCTTCGACACTGGCCGTGATTTCATCGCCATCGACACGGTAAGCTGCAGGCGCCAAGACTGCCGGCAATTGCCTGAGCAGATCGGCCCGGGTCAAGGCCAGGGTCTTGGTGATCCGGCGTTCAGCCACCGGCAACCGCCGGCCACACGGCCAACACATCCTGATCCTGAAAAATCGCCTCCTCGCGCCGTTGCGACTCGATATACTCACCGTTGATCAATACCAGGTGTATGGCGTCGGCCGGCACTCCCAGCCGTTGCAGAACCTGCAACGGCGTGGCATTTTCCCCGATCTCCAGCAGGATACCCTCGCTGCCCGCCTGTTCCGGCAGATATTGCCGGAAAGTGGCAAACAGTTTTACCCGGATCTGCACAGCGCATCCAGCGGCTGGGTACACTCCAGATAGGCTTCCATGATCCTGGTCGGGTCCTCGAGCAGTCGCGGCTTCCAGGCCCCCAAAGCGATCCGGCTCTGGATCAGGCCACGCAGCACCCCCACATGTTCGGTCAGGCCGATCGCGGTGGCGCCGACCAGATATTCGCCGTCGAACTGCAGATTGATATAGCGGTAGCGCCCGGGGTCATGGCGTTCGACGAAATCACCGCCATCAGCACCCATCCACGCCCCGAAGGAACAGGCGATCAGTCCCATGGTATCCAGCACATTCATGTTCACGCTGCCCCGATGGATGGCCTGGTTGCCGCCAGCCATGTTGCGCGCGGCCAGCAGACCATGATCGACCGCGGTGGGCTGAATCGCCTGTACGGTATACTCTCCGGTGGAAAAATCCAGGCCTTGGGCGACATCCCCCGCGGCATAGATATTTTCATCACTGGTCTGCAGAAAACGGTTCACCAGAATTCCCTGATCGACAGCGATGCCGCTCCGGGCAAGAAAGTCGATATTGGCCTTTACGCCGGCGGCGACCACCACGAGGTCGGCAGCGATGCTGCGGCCATCGTCCAGCTGCACGGCCATACTGGCTGCATTGTCGGTGTTTTCCCGGAATGCCTCGATCCTGCTGCCAAGATGTATGGCCACGCCCTTGTCCAGACACCATTGTTTGATCAGACCAGCCGCCTGGTCATTCATCATCCGCGGCACCATGCGCTCTTCCATTTCCACGACACTCAGATCGGCACCGCTTTTGTGCAGCGCCTCCAGAATGATGCAGCCGATGAACCCGGCCCCCATCAATACCACTTTGGCACCCGGCCCCAATGCAGCAGCAAGATTGCGCCCATCCCGCAGCGTCCAGCAATGCTGGATGCCGGGCATGTCGATGCCGGGGACAGGCGGCTTGACCGGCCTGGAACCGGTGGCAATCAACAGTTTGTCATAGGCAATCTGGCGACCGCCATCCAGCAACACGACTTTCCGCTCCGGCAGCACCGCAACCACCCTGTCCTGCAGCAAATCGATCGCCAGGGAATGGTAATGTTCGGCTTTTTTCCGCAGCCAGGTTCCCGCCGCATCGATCTGCCCGGTCAGATAATAGGGCAGCGCCATCCTTGAATAGGGCGGCTCCGGTTCTTCGCCGATCACGGTAATCACGGCGCTGCGGTCCTGCTTGCGCAGGGTTTCGGCGGCGGTGATGCCGGCAGGTCCTGCCCCCACAATGACATATTGCATGGCGCCCCCCTATATTGCCAGCCGGGCCAACGTCGCCTGCGTCGGCAGTCCATCCGTCGTCCAGCCACGCAGCCGGTAATATTCCGGCAGCATCGCCCCCAGATCGTTGACCCGCCCCTTGGCCGGCCCGGTTTTCGCCGCATCCTTCAACAACCGCTCCGGCAGGGTATCGTCCTTGCCGGTCAATCCGGCATCGAGATTGAACTTCCGTTCCAGGTTCCAGATGCGTTCTCCGGTTTCCAGCAGCTTGTCCACGGGCCAGTCGCCGCCGCAGGCTGCCCTGATTTGCGGGGCGATATCCTCCAGCGTCCAGGAAAACGTGGCAAAGGCGCACAGGCCGGAGGAATCCACGACCGCGGCCGCATCCTGAAAGGCCACGACCAGCTGCGCCTTGCCTTCGGTCGCCAGGGGATCGGTCTTTTCCGGAATCCCGAGAATTTCCGAAGACACTGTATAGGCCCGCAGATGGCAGGCACCGCGATTGGATGTCGCATAGCCCAGGCCCATGCCCTGGATACCGCGCGGATCGTAGGCTGGAAATTCCTGGCCCTTGACCGTCATGGACAGTTCCGGATGCCGGTATTTTTCGCAAAAGCGCCTCGAGCCCAGACCGATATCCCGGCCGAAACCCTCGCCGACTACCGTCAGCTCGGCCACTCTGGCCATGGCCTGCGCCGAACCAAAGCGCAGCTCGATGCCGCCGGTATCTTTTGTCGTGATGATGCCCTGTTCGTACATTTCCATCGCCGCGGCAATCGTCGAACCCAGCGTGATGGGATCCATGCCGTCTTCGTTGCAGAGAAAATTCACGTAGGTGAGCGTATCCAGATCATCGACCCCGGTATCGGAACCCAGCGCCCAGGCCGCCTCGTATTCCAGACCACCGGAAGCGCCGCTGTATTGCGGCTTGTTGGTAATGGTAAAGTGTCCCTTGCCGATCGTGGAAATACGCCCGCAGGCAATGGTGCAGCCAAAACAGGCGGCATTGGTGACCAGGTTCGGCCGCCCGTCCGATGCCCTCGGTTCGTGCATCGCCTCGCCGGAGATTTTATCGGCTCCCTCGAACTGCACTTCACGCATATTGCGGGTCGGCATGGCGCCGACCTCGTTGATGACATTCATCAGCACCTGGGTGCCGTAGGTCGGTAGCCCCTGGGAGGTCACCGCGCCTTCGGCCAGCACTTTCTTGCCGGCAGTGACCGCTTCCATGAAAGCCTCGGGATCGTCGATATTGCCCACGCCTCTGGTACCGCGCACGGCCACCGCCTTGAGATTTTTCGACGCTATCACGGTACCGACGCCGGAGCGTCCGGCGGCGCGATGCAGATCGTTGATCACGCCGGCGAACAGGCAGCCCTGCTCCGCGGAGCGGCCGATCGTGGCGATGCGCAGCACCGGGTCCTGGTGGCGGTCATGCAGCCAGGCATCGGCGTCCCAGACCGATCTGCCCCACAACGCATCGGCTGGCAGCAGTTCCGCCCGCTCGTTTTCCAGATACAGATAGACCGGCGAAGTGGCCCGGCCCTCGAAAATGATCATGTCCCAGCCGGCGTTCTTGATTTCCGCGCCGATGAAACCGCCGGAATTGGAACAGGCCACGGTACCCGTCAGAGGGCTCTTGGTGATCACCGAATAGCGCCCGGCGGTCGATGCCGCGGTGCCGGTCAATGGTCCGGTGGCCATGATCAGGATATTTTCCGGCGCCAGGGCATCCACGCGGGGGTCGATTTCCTCGGCCAGGTACTTGGTCGCCAGTCCTCTCTGGCCCAGGTATTTCTCAGCCCAGGTCATGTTCAGCGGTTCCTTGCTGCAGCTTCTGTCGGTCAGGTTGACCCGCAGTACATTTCTTGTCCAGGCCATGTCATTCCTCCTGCAGATTTGCTATGGACCGGGCGGCATGGGTCTGCATCCTGGACAATCCGGTGTGCTCCGCATCCACGTAGGTGATGG
>JANEMG010000069.1 GCA_024511045.1 Gammaproteobacteria bacterium
TATGCAGAGGCAGGTCACCCCGAGTACCGGAGTTATGACCTGGTCGATTTAACTGTAGTGGGCATGGATGAGACAGCAACAGTCGATTCGGCACAAATCGGCAGGATAGCCGATTTGGACGAGCCACGAAGTGGATCGCCCGCAGGGGGACAGGCCAAAGACGGCCTGTCATCAAAAAACAATAGAGAGACAGGACAGGCATGACAAATTCACAGGACAAAGAATTTGGACGCACCGCAGGTGCGCCCGAAGGGGGAGCCCCAGGGATGGGGCGACTCAAATACGGAGACCTAATCCAGTTCGACCCGATTGAGTCGGTCGTTCAATTGCGTGACGCGGACAAGTCCAGCGCCGCACAACACTTGGTTAACACATACGTCATTTCTGATGAGATGGCGGAACGGCTCATCCAGCTTGTCATCCCGCAGATGCAGTTTAAACAGCCCGTAGACAACAAAGGCCTGTTGGTCGTCGGTAACTACGGTACCGGTAAATCACACTTGATGTCGGTGGTTTCCAGCCTTGCAGCAGATGCCTCCCTGCTGGAAGGAGTGAATCATTCCGGTGTTCGGGATGCAGCAAAGCAGATCGCCGGCCGCTTTAAGGTCATCCGTACCGAAATTGGCGCAACCACCATGTCTCTGCGCGACATTCTGGTTGCCGAGTTAGAAGAGAGCCTCGATAAACTCGGCGTGAACTACGGCTTCCCCGAGGCGGGCACCATCACTAGCCACAAGCGGGCCTTCGAGGACATGATGGAAAAGTTCCGCCAGGCCTACCCTGAGCACGGCCTCCTTCTGGTGGTCGATGAGTTACTGGATTATCTGCGTACTCGTAAGGATCAGGAGCTGATCCTGGATCTTAACTTCCTCCGCGAGATAGGCGAAGTCTGCAAAGACCTGCGTTTCCGCTTTATGGCTGGTGTGCAGGAAGCCATTTTCGATAGTCCTCGCTTCGCCTTTGTTGCCGACAGTATCCGCCGGGTTAAGGATCGCTTCGAGCAAATCTCGATCGCACGCAGCGACGTCAAGTACGTGGTAGCCGAGCGTCTTCTCAAAAAGACCGCCGAACAGCAAGCCAGGATCCGTGACTATCTGACGCCATTCGCCAGGTTCTACGGCAATATGAATGAGCGGATGGACGAGTTTGTCCGACTCTTTCCTGTGCATCCCGATTACATCGACACTTTCGAGCGGGTCACCGTGGTCGAAAAGCGCGAGGTGCTCAAGACACTCTCCTTGGGCATGAAAGGCATCCTCGACAAGGACGTGCCTCAGGACGAGCCAGGGCTGATCGCCTTCGACAGCTACTGGAACACACTCAAACAGAACGCATCCTTCCGCGCTATTCCCGATATCCGGGCTGTCATCGATTGTAGTCAGGTGCTGGAATCCCGCATCGAAAATGCTTTTCCCCGCAAACAATATAAGCCGATGGCCCTGCGTCTGATCCGTGCGTTATCTCTCCACCGTCTAACTACTGGTGACATTTACGCGCCCATGGGGGCGTCCGCGGAGGAGCTGCGTGATCGCCTTTGTCTCTTTGATCCATTGATTGCCGAACTGGGAAGTGACGAGCCAGATAAAGATCTACAAACCCATGTGGAAACAGTTCTGCGCGAAATACATAAAACGGTAAGCGGCCAGTTTATCTCTTTCAATGAAGATAACCGTCAGTACTATCTCGACCTGAAGAAAACGGATGACTTTGACGCGTTAATTGACAACAAAGCGAGTGTTTTGGATCCAAATGAACTTGATCGCTATTACTATGAAGCGCTCAAGCGGGTCATGGAGTGCCAGGATGCCACCTATGTTACTGGTTACAAGATTTGGCAGCATGAACTGGTTTGGCAGGAACATAAAGCCGCCCGCACCGGCTACCTGTTCTTCGGAGCCCCTAATGAGCGCTCCACTGCGGTGCCTCAGCGAGACTTCTACCTCTATTTTATCCAGCCAAACGATCCACCCCGGTTCAAGGATACTAAAGAAAGTGACGAAGTCTTCTTTCGTCTGAAAGGTACTGATGAGGAATTCCAAACCGCGCTGAAGAGTTACGCGGCTGCCCTTGACCTTGCGGCCACCTCATCGGGTCATGCCAAGTCCACCTATGAATCCAAAGCCAACGGCTTCCTGAAGAAGCTGGTCCAGTGGCTGCAGAAGCACATGACCAATGCCTTCGAAGTCACCTATCAGGGCCGCACCAAGTCCATGACCGAATGGGCCAAGGGTAAATCTATCCGTGACTTGTCGGGCCTGTCGCCCCACGAGACCATCAATTTTCGCGATTTGGTGAACACCATTGCCGGTGTTTGCCTGGCTCCAAGCTTCGAGAACCAGGCTCCGGACTACCCCTTCTTCTCGGTGCTCATCACCGGCAACAACCGCGCTCAGGCAGCACTGGACGCTCTGCGCGCCATCGCCGGGCAGAACCGTACCAAGCAGGCCACAGCCGTACTGGATGCCCTGGAGCTGCTCGACGGCGAGAAGCTTGACCCCTACAAGTCGAAGTACAGCAAATTTATCCTTGATGCCGTCAAGTCCAAGGGCCACGGTCAGGTGGTGAACCGCAGCGAGATTATCCAGGACGACCACGGTCTGGAATATATGAATCCAGGCGCATCAAGGCTTGAGCCCGAATGGGTAGTGGTCATCCTGGCGGCATTGGTCTACTCCGGCGATATTGTTCTCGCCATTCCGGGTAAAAAATTCGACGCTACCGGCCTTGCGCAGCTTGCCGCCACCGGCATGGATGAACTGATCCGTTTCAAACATCTGGAGCACCCCAAGGAATGGAACCTGCCCGCGCTCAAAGCGCTGTTTGAACTACTTGGTATGACGCCTGGTATGGCCCAGCTTGTTACCCAAGGCAAGGACGAACCGGTGCAGAACCTGCAGCAGGCCGTAGACAAAGTGGTCAAACGCCTCGTCACGACCCAGCAGACCCTGCGTGATGGGCTGTCATTCTGGGGAATGGATCTACTCGCAGATACCGACCTCGCCAGCCAGGTCAGCGGACTGGATGAAGCCAAGCGCTTCTTTGAATCACTCCAGGCCTATTCATCGCCTGGCAAGCTGAAGAACTTCCGCTACAGCGCCCAGGAAGTCATGGCTGTTGAGCCAGCTGTTAAGGCTCTAGATGAGTTGGATTCCCTGCGCGAGTTCGTCATGGATTATGGGCCGACGGCATCCTGGCTCGCCACTGCCGAAGCGGTACTGCCTGCCGAGCATGACTGGGTGGACCGGATGAAGGCCACTCGGCAGGATGTGATGGACGCACTCAAGCAGGCAGACTTGACCAAGCTGGCCACGCAATCCCAAGGAATCGGGGCCAAACTCCAGAAGATCAAGAAAGATTACATTGTCGCGTACATCGGCCTGCACACCAAGGCCCGGCTGGGCGTGAACGACGATAAGCGTAAAGCGGCGCTGCTCAATGATGCCCGCCTGCAGACCTTGCTCAAACTGGCTGGTATCGACCTGATGCCCCGGCAACAGCTCACCGACTTCCAGAACCGCCTGGCTGAGCTGAAGAGCTGCTTTGCCCTGACAGAGCAAGACCTGGATTCCGGCCCGATCTGCCCGCATTGCCAATACCGGCCAGCCACGGAATCCGGTCACGCTGCATCCCGGGCGTTGGATCAACTGGACGAGCAGCTGGACAAACTGACTGAACAGTGGATACAGACGCTTCTCAACAACCTGGCTGACCCAATGACCCAGGCCAATATCAGTGAATTACTGCATGAAGATGACAAAAAGATCATCCAGTCATTCATGGAAGAAAAATCACTACCAGAGCCTGTTGATGCGGGTTTCATTCAAACCTTGCAAACGGTATTGGCTGGCCTGCAAAAAGTAGAGGTAAAGGAAGAAGAACTGTTGGCAACGATTTCAGCCCTTGGCCCAGCCACGCCCGATGAATTCAAGCGGGCGGTCAGTGATTATGTTGATAACCTGACCAAAGGCAATGATCCGGCGAAAGTGCGGATCGTGTTGGTGTAACGCATGACCAGGGAAGAACTCATTGCCCGCTTGAAAGGCTATGAATGGACCGACTTCGAGTGCAAAAAGGCGCAAAGAAGCGTACCCAGGGATGCCTATCCCACGGTAAGCGCTTTTGCCAACACCCAAGGGGGCTGGCTGCTGTTCGGTGTATCGGAAGTCAACGGACAGTTGCAGGTCAGTGGCGTTGATGCAGATGCCTTCGACCGCGTCCAGAACGACTTTCTTTCTGCCTTGCGCAGCGGCCAAAAGCTCAACCAGGTCATCAGTGCCGAACCACATGTATACGAACTGGATGGCAAGCGCATCCTTGTCTTTCACATTCCTGAATTGCCACGCTATCAAAAACCTGTCTACCTGAAGGGCGATCCAAGAGAAACCTATATTCGCCGGGCAGCCAGTGATGAACGCATCACCGATGCCGAGTTACAACGATTTCTACGCGACAATGCCATGCGTCCCTGGGATGCTGAAACGGTTGCAGAAATAAGTATTGACCGGTGTTTTGACGAGGAAACGATTCAATGGTATCGACAGCTGTTTTACCGCAGAGATCCGGAACAGCGTCAGATCGAAGACGCGTTGGAGTTCCTCCGGGAGTGGAATTTCATTGTCGAACAAGAAGGGAGTATGCTCCCGACTCGCGCCGGTGTTCTTCTTTTTGGAACTGACCACGCTGTCCGTCAACTGTTGCCTCGCCCGATTCTCGACTACCAGCGGATCGATACTCGATTTGACCAATGGTCAAGTGATGAACGTTGGCATGATCGCATGGTCTTTGAGGAAAATATCTTCAAGACCTGGCGTGAACTTGTTGCAAAATATAGGCGACTTGCCGAGCATCCGTTTTCTCTCGACCCGGCCACACTGCGCAGAAATGACGATCCGCCGGACTATGTTTCTTTCCGGGAAGCGGCGATCAACCTGCTGATTCATCAGGATTATGGCGACCACTTCCGCAAGCCCGTCATAAAATTTTTCACCGATCGCACGATTTTCTGGAACCCCGGAGACGCCTTCTATACAGAATCCGAACTCTTAGACCCAACAGAGAAGGAGGTCCGCAACCCATCAATTGTTAAGGCTTTCCGCAGGATAGGGATGAGCGATCAGGCCGGCTCGGGAATTCGCGCTATCTTTCGGAACTGGCGCGGTCTCGGCAATGTTCCACCGGAAATCCATAATGACAAGTCAAGGAAATCCTTCGAGATTGTTCTGTTAAAACAACCGCTTTTAACTGACAGACAAAAGGAGTTTCTACAAACGGTCGGTGCGAATCTGAATGCTGAGGAAGCCGACGTCTTTGCTTTCGCGGCTGAAAAAGGCGTGGTCAATTTAACGGATATTCGAGCATTAACTAGCGCGACGACAGCACAGGCCAAAGCGCTTGCTGGACGCTTGACCCATCAGCGTCTTCTGGTGGCTGTTTCCGAGGACACCTTTGAACTGGCGCCAGCCATGAAGCAACGTTATGGCCATGACTTGCCAGTACATCCTGATACCCCGGAAGTTACCCCGGAAGTTACCCCGGAAGTTACCCCGGAAGTCCGTTTACTCACAGTGCTCAAAGGAGAAATGTCCAGACAGCAACTGAAAGTGGCCCTTGCGCTGAGAGATGATGAGCACTTCCGCAAGGCTTACTTATTACCTGCACTGGAAGCAGCATTGATCGAAATGACGATCCCCGACAAACCCCGCAGCAGCAAGCAAAAGTACCGGTTAACCCATAAGGGGAAACAGTACCTGGAGCAGAATCAATGATGGAAGAACAAAGCCTGGATCTGAACAACCCCAATGAGACAAGCCAGCCATCCGGCCCGGTGACTTGCCTCGGGATGACATTTGAGAACGACGAAGCCCGCCGCGCCCACTTTACCGAGGAGCTGCGCAAGAAGCTGCAGGACCCGGAATTCCGCAAGATCGAAGGCTTTCCCATTGGCAGCGACGAAGACATCCTGAATCTGAGCGATCCGCCTTATTACACCGCCTGCCCGAATCCATGGATCGCCGATTTCATCGCTGACTGGGAGGCGCAGAAGCCAGAGCAGCCCGAAGGCTACCACTATCACCGTGAGCCTTTTGCAGCGGATGTGAGTGAGGGCAAGAACGACCCGATCTACAACGCGCACTCTTATCACACCAAGGTGCCGCACAAGGCCATTATGCGCTACATTCTCCACTACACAGAGCCGGGAGATATCGTGTTTGACGGTTTCTGTGGAACTGGCATGACGGGAATTGCTGCACAAATGTGTGGTAGCAAAGAAACAGTACGGTCATTAGGATATCGAGTTCTTGATGATGGCTCTGTATTAGATTCCGAAGGTTATGAGATTTCATATCTTGGAAAAAGGAATGCTGTTATTACAGACTTGGCTCCTATTGCCACATTTATCTCGAATAACTTAAACATCCCTATTAGCAGAACGAAATTTAATACTGCTTACCAAAAGCTACTAAAAAATGTTTCTGATCTTGAATCAGAGATTTATACAGCATATGCTGATGATGGCTCGCGATGTGGTGTCATTAACTATGTTATTTGGAGTGATGCGTATATTTGCACCGAGTGCTCCCATGAGTTTCTCTATTGGGATGCAGGTATTGATCTCGGGAAAGGGGAAGCCAATAAAAAATTTAATTGTCCTTCTTGCGGTACTGAACTGTCAACAAGATCGTTGCAAAGGTCTTATGAGACTACATTTGATCCACTCACAAAGCTTCCTATTAAGATTTTTAAACAGAAGCCAGTCAGAATTAGCTACATACCGTCTGGAAAGAAAAAAATTCAGAAGGAGTGGGGTGCTGGGGATGAAAAGAGCCTCAGATCAATAGCTGTAGATGGAGCAAATTTGGCTCACTTTCCAGTTGTTGAAATGCCGAAAGGTGACCGTTGGCGAAGGGATGCGTTTGAAGATAAAGGCGTAACTCACCTCCATCATTTCTATACTATTCGTACTATTGTCGCATTGTCAAAAATATTGGGCACCATAAAGAATGGTGATTTTGACTACAAAGAAAAAAATTCCCTTCTCTTTCTATTCACTTCTTTCGCTGATAGAAATGCGACCAAGCGCAATCGCTTCATAATTAATAAGCACAACCCGAAGGGCCGCGTTAATGGGCCGATGGCAAACTGTTTATATCTCCCCAACCTCTTTTGCGAAATGAACATCCTAAGCTTAATGGGTGACAAACAGAAGAATATCCTGTCAGCTCTTCAAAGTTATGGGTCTAGAAAATATGGTCAACTAGCTATCAATACAGGATCATCTGCAAATTTGGCAAATATCCCAACCTCATCTGTTGATTACATTTTTACCGATCCCCCTTTTGGCCATAACATTCAATATTCTGAACTGAACTTTGGTTTGGAAAACTTCATTGGTATCAAATCTAGTGGAGACTCTGATGCTGTAGTAAACGAGGTCGTAGGAAAATCTCTTCTGGAATACACCGATATGATGTCCAAGGCGTTTTCTGAGTATTACAGGATTCTTAAGCCAGGGAAATGGATGACCGTAGAGTTTCATAATTCTAAGGCCTCCGTCTGGAACGCAATCCAAGAATCTATGGGTATGGCTGGATTTGTGATAGCTCATGTCGCAACGCTCGACAAAAAGCAAAAGACTGTGCATCAAGATACTCACGTTAGTGGAACGGTTAACCAAGATTTGATTATTTCTGCATATAAGCCTAATGGAGGACTTGAGGACCGGTTTAAGTTAACCGCGGGGACAGAGAAGGGTGTGTGGGATTTTGTTAGAACGCACCTCTCTCAATTGCCAGTATTTTTGGCTAAATCAGGGAAAATGGAGGTTATTGCAGAAAGATTAAACCACCTTTTGTTTGACAGAATGGTTGCGTTCCATGTTCAGAGAGGGGTTTCAGTACCACTATCAGCGAGCGAGTTTTATCAGGGGCTTTCTCAGAGATTTGCTGAAAGAGATGGGATGTATTATTTGCCTGAACAGACTGCCGAGTACGATAAGAAGCGTATAAACGTTAAGTCTGTCGAACAACTATCTCTATTTGTTTCTGATGAGGTATCTGCTATTCAATGGTTACGTCAGAGTTTCAAAGAAAAGCCCCAGACGTTCCAAGAGATACATCCACATTTCATCCAAGAGGCACAAAGGGCATGGAGTAAGGTGGAAATGCCTTTGGAGCTTTCAACGTTGTTAGAGCAAAACTTCTTACGCTACGACAGCAAGGGGCCGGTGCCAGAGCAGATTCACGCTTATCTTTCATCCAACTGGAAAGACCTTCGTAACCTGTCCAAGGAGGATCCAGCTTTAGTTGCTAAAGCCAGTGATCGTTGGTATGTGCCCGATCCCAACAAGGCGGGAGACCTTGAAAAATTGCGAGAAAAAACATTGCTCAAGGAGTTTGAGGAATACAAGCAGATCAAGAAGAAGCTCAAAGTATTCCGCTTGGAAGCGGTTCGTGCAGGATTCAAGAAAGCATGGCAGGAACGCGATTACCAAACCATCATTAACGTAGCCGAAAAAATCCCCAATAAAGTTCTCGAAGAAGATCCAAAGCTGCTTATGTGGTACGACCAGGCAGTTACAAGAATAGGGGGTTAGTAAAGGTGCGTCTAAGCAAAGTCGAAATCGAGAACTTTAGAGGAATTCAAAACCTCGAAGTTGCTCTGGAGAGGGATATTACTGTTCTCATCGGGGAAAATAATAGCGGTAAAACCAGTGTGCTGGAGGCGATCAGGTTTGGCCTGGATATTATCAAGTCCAACAAAACCTGCAATTTTTCAGAATACGATTTCTATCGTAATGAAGAGTGCAAAACTCTTACGGAAGTCAAGCCTATTGTTCTTACCTTTACCTTTCTGGAATCGGAAGATCATTTGTGGCCTGAATATGTCACCCAGGCGCTAAATGAGGTAATCGTCGGTGACGAGTATTCTGCCATCAAACTCCAGTTGACCGCCGAATATGACGTTGAAAATGCCGAGCTGACTCAGAACTGGTGCTTTCTGGATGATGCCGACAATGAAATGGTCGGTAAGCAGGGGATGATCAAGGAATTGCGTCGATTAAGGCCTTTTTTCTTTCAAAACGCATTGCGCGCTGCCAAAGACGAGTTTCATGGAAAGGCGACCTATTGGGCATCCTTCTTAAGGAATAAGGATATTGACGAAGCAACACGAAAAGAGCTGGAAGAAGAACTCGCAGGCGTGAACCAGAAAATAGTTGATGCGCATGCCAGCTTTAGAGATGTAACCGAAGAAGTTAAACGTATATCAG
>JANEMG010000403.1 GCA_024511045.1 Gammaproteobacteria bacterium
GTATAGGAGCATATGGGATAGCGTGTTATTTTGCAATGCGTTATCGCATTTGCATTGAATATAAGAAAAACTTAATATGTGTGGCAATCCCTTCTTCGGTTCGATGAGGCGCTTCGTGCCGCAGCACATCCCATATTTGGCGTCTTGAGACGGTGGCAGTGCGTTGAACATCGTGCATTCGATAGCGACGAGCAATGGACCGGGGATTGCATCCGGCTATTGGCCCTGTTTGCTATAGTTAACGGTATGGGTGTTGCAGATATTCACTTCGAGCTGGATTTCCGGCTTGCCGCCGACAACGCCGTGGGGATTTGTTATCATCATGCATTGCCAGACAGACAGTAAGGGAATGGGCCGGTTATGAAAATACTCGTCATCGACGACAGCAAAGCGATCCGCATGTTGATCAGGGAATGCGTCACGGCGATGGGGCATGAAGTGATCGATGCCGCAACCGGTATGGAAGCTTTGGCCTGCATACAGGATCATGACGTGGATCTGGCGCTGATGGACGTGGAAATGCCCGGCATCGACGGCTTCGAGACGACCACGCGCATCAGGGAATTGAAAAAAGAGGACTGGTTTCCCATTATCTTTCTATCCTCGAAGACCGACGACGATGCCTTTACCCGGGGTATTCTGGCTGGCGGCGATGCCTACCTGAACAAACCCATACAGCCGCTCAGGCTGCAGCTGCAGATCACCGCGATGGAACGCATCTATACCATGCGCAGGGAACTCCACAGGGCGCATCAGCAGTTGCTGCAGGCGCAGCAGGAATTGCTGCGGGCAAACGAGGAGTTGAAAAAGCTTTCTCTGTACGACCAGCTGACCGGTCTTGCCAACCGGCGTCATTTCGATGAGGCCCTGGCCAGGGAATTCAATCTGGCGCGGCGCAACAAAAATCCCCTGTCGCTGATCATCTGTGATATCGATTTTTTCAAACCCTATAACGACCGCTATGGCCATCAAAAGGGCGACAGCTGTCTCAGCAAGGTTGCATTGCTGCTTGCCGGTGCTTTCAACCGGCCCACTGATCTGGTCTGCCGCTATGGCGGCGAGGAATTCACCATCATTCTCCCCGATACCGACCTTGCCGGCGTAAAGTTGTTTGCCGAGAAATTGCGCAATGCCGTCTGGGAGGGCGATATTGCCCACGAGGCGTCGACAGTTGCCGGGCGCATCACGCTGAGCCTTGGCACCGCCACTTATACCGGCCAGTATCAGTCTGTCGATGCAATGCTCAAGGCGGCCGACGATGCTCTGTATCGGGCAAAAGCCAATGGCCGCAACCGGGTTGAATCGGCCTGACAATGTTTGCCGCCAAGGATTTTGTCGAAACCCGGGAAGGACTGGTTTTTGCCGTCGTGGATCAGGATGCTGAACAGGGCCGGGTGCTTTGCTTTCTGCGCTATGTCACCAGCCGGGACGGCTGGCGGAAATATTCGACCGACCAGGCCAATCGGCTTCTGGAACAGTCCCACCCTGAATATCTCTATTATTCACGGCGCCTCGACGCGCACCTGCATGCCGTTCCGCTGCGGCGCATCGTCAGACATTACCGGCCGAGGGACGTCCTGCAGGAAATTCTGCGCCTGCGCAAAGGCCATCCGGTACAGCGGGATCTGATGGAACTGTGTGCTTTGTACCGAAACGAGGGCCTGGAAATGGAACATCTCGGCGTGACCGGATCGCTGCTGATCGGCGCGCAGAACGATCGCTCTGATATCGATCTGGTGGTCTATGGGCGTAGCAATTTTTTCCAGGCCAGAAAGATAACCCGGCGCCTGCTGCTAAGCAGGCACTTGCAGCCGTTGACGGATCTTCACTGGCAGGAGAGCTTTGAGCGCCGTGCCTGTGCCCTGACGCTGCAGGAATATCTCTGGCATGAACGACGCAAGGTGAACAAGGCCCTGATCAATGACCGGAAATTCGATCTTTCCCTGGTTTCCGGGAATGTCGAAGGACTGTCGTTACAGTATCGAAAACATGGTAAAGTGACGCTGCAGGCACAGGTCACCGATGCCAGTCAGGGTTACGATTATCCGGCGGTGTTTTGCATCGACCATGCCATGGCCGCCGTCTGCGTCTGTTATACCGCCACCTACACCGGTCAGGCCGTTGCCGGAGAACGTGTGGAAATTTCCGGGCATCTGGAACGTGTGGAAAACGGCCCGTCAAGAATCGTGGTCGGCTCCTCGCGTGAAGCGGAAGGGGAATATATCAAGGTCATCGACGGGTAAGGGTGGCAGGGTCTGCAACCCGGTATTTTCGGTTGCTGCGGAGAGTCAGGGTTGCTGTTGCAGAAACGCAGCAAAAAATCAAAAGGAGCACAAGCGTGTCGCTACCTCGTGATAGATTTTGGGACATCCAAGTCTCCAAAATCGACTCGCCAACGCGACAACCATTATTGCCCCGGCCGTCCT
>JANEMG010000404.1 GCA_024511045.1 Gammaproteobacteria bacterium
AGTATGAACAAAATAGCAACTTTATTTCACCCGAAAATATACGGTGGAACAATGTTGCTTACTCTAAACTCTAGTAATGATAGTATCGTTGGAAAATAAATCCACTGAAGATGAATTCCAGTCAAAGGTGGATTTTGCCCTGCTGGGAAATATCCCCTTGCGTCAACCGGTCGGTGGCAACGTTGGCAAAACAAAAAAGCACGTTGAAAAGAGCGATCACCCTGCCGCTGCTGGTCTTTTACGGGACCGGAACCATTCTGGGGGCGGGAATCTACGCACTGAGCGGCAAGATCGCCGGATTGAGCGGCGTTTTCGCCCCGGTCTCGTTTCTGTTGTCGGCGTTGATCGCCGCATTCGTCGCTTTCACCTACGCGGAATTGTCCAGTCGTTATCCCAAGAGCGCAGGTGAAGCCTTCTATGTCGGCAAAGCTTTTGCCTGGCGGGGTCTTTCGGCGCTGGTGGGCTGGGGGATCGTGTTTACCGGCATCGTCTCGGCAGCGGTCATGGCGCGGGGCTTCTACGGGTATCTGCAGGAATTGCTGCCGCTGCCGGCCGCCATCCTGGCATTCGTTTTCCTGATCACCCTGGTCGCGATCATCGGCATCAGCCTGTCGGTGCATGTCGCGGCGCTGATCACGCTGCTGGAAATCAGCGGCATCCTGCTGGTGCTGTATGTCACCCGCGAGCATTTGTTCACCCTGCCGCAGCACTGGCAGACTTTTGTTCCACCGCTGACCTGGCCGGTCTGGCAGAACATCGTCTTCGGCGCTTTCCTGGCTTTCTATGCCTATATCGGCTTCGAGGACATGGTCAATGTCGCCGAAGAGGTCATCGAACCGGAGAAGAATCTTCCCACCGCGATCGTCCTGGCGCTGTTGATCTCGACAGTTTTCTACATGCTGATCGCCCTGGCGCTGGTTTCGGCGCTGCCCATCGACAGCCTGGCGGAACACGCTGCACCTTTCGCTTACCTGATGCAGCAGAACAGTGAAATACCCAGCGCCATGATCAGTCTGATCGCCATACTCAATGCCGCCCTGGTACAGATCGTCATGGGCTCCAGGGTGCTGTATGGCATGGCGGAGCAGCACAATGCACCGCAATGTTTTCACGTCATCCACCCCGGAACCCGCACCCCGATTACGGCGACCTTGTTCTTCGCCGTCGTGCTGCTGGTGATGGCGCTGTGGCTGCCCATCGAGGATCTTGCCAGAATCACCAGCTTCATCATACTGTCGATCTTCGCACTGGTCTGCCTGAGTCTGTGCCTGATCAAGGGCCGCGATGAACCCAGCACGCATCGGCGCCATCTCAACGTTCCGGTGCTGGTTCCAGGCATCGGTTTTCTGTTCTGCGTGGGTTTTATCTATTTGCAGTTGTAAGACATTCCAGGCGGTTTTCCTCCAGGCCAGCCAGACTGCTGCTGCCTATCAAACCAGCAGTGTATCCGGGAATGCCGGAGACAGGAAAACAAATCCGGCAGCCTGTTGCTTTCAGCTGCCAACCCACGTAAGCTTTAGGCTGGTTCTGGTATGACCAGTTGGAGTCTTTGAACCCCCATCCTTGGGATGTCAAAGACAGGAAAACAGCAAATGTGATTGACTGTTTTCCGCATTATCAATGACTTGTGGTCATTGATAATGTCGGCGCATCCCTGTGCCGAATTTGTGTCCGCCATTGAAAGACGAACACTGACCAGGGCCATCATGCAGCACAACAATAAACTGAACAATTGCAACGAAGCAACCTTTAGGAGATAGATCCATGAACAGTCTTACAGCACTTTCCTTCAGCATCGGCATCCTGGCGGGAGTCGCAACCTTTCTGGCCGTCGGCCCGTTGAGCGGTTTTTTCTTCATCTGGGCGGCAACCATCGCCTGGGCGGCCTATTTTGCCCTGGGCGGCAACAAGGAAGCCCTGAAAAACACCATCGTGTGCGGAATTTTTGGCGTCTTCATGGCCTGGCTGACGGCGATACTGATCGTCAACATCCCGTCCAACGCCGCGCTCGGTTTTCCGATGATGGCCGCCATCGCGGTAACCATTGCCGTCATCGTGCTGTGTCTGGCGGCCAATATCCCGGCACTGGCCACGATACCCGCCAGTGTTCTCGGCTATTCGGCAACCTTTGCCTACCTGCTGCAGACGCCTGACAAATTGACCCCCGAAGTGCTGACCGGCATCTCCATCGACAACCCCCTGGCCATCATCTCCATTTCCATCGTCATCGGCACATACTTTGGTGAGTGGTCCGGTCTGCTGGCCGCCAAGTGGACCAAGGAATAAACCTGAAGACCACTGCTGACCGCCATGGAGAGCGAAGCGAAGGCGGTTAGTCCTCGGTAGCGACCAGGGCCGCACTGTTTATCCGGCGTGCGATAGCGCAGAGGAGAAACAAAGTAGGCATACGAAAAGTCTGTCTCT
>JANEMG010000070.1 GCA_024511045.1 Gammaproteobacteria bacterium
CTTGTGCCAATGAAAATGCTCGTTTAAGATGTTTCTTAGTTCGTTGATTTGTAATTGATCGCTTTTCATGTTCGCAAAACAAAAAATGGTATTTAATTACATTTCAACGAACTACGTCAATTTTCTGTGCTTTTTGTCATGTACAGAGCAAGGGGATATTACCAGGCTTGAGGTCGACGCAGTGGTCAATGCCGCAAACAACTCCCTGCTGGGCGGCGGCGTGGACGGGGCGATACATCGGGCGGCAGGGCCTGAACTGCTGGAGGAATGCAGAACCCTGGGCGGCTGCGCCACCGGGCAGGCAAAAATGACCGCCGCCTACCAGCTGCCGGCCAAAGTCGTCATCCATACCGTCGGGCCAGTATGGCGCGGGGGCGACAACGACGAGCTGGCCCTGCTGGCGTCCTGCTACCGGGAATGCATGCGCCTGGCGCAGCAGAAGAAGCTGCGCAGCATTGCTTTCCCGGCGATCTCCTGCGGCGTCTACGGTTATCCGGCGGAACAGGCCGCGGAAATCGCCCTGACCACCGTTGCCCATTGTCTGCAACAGGACGGACAGACGCTGGAAAAGGTCTATTTCGTCTGCTTTGGCGATGCGATAAGCAAGGCGTACAATGAACAATTTGCCAGGATGACTTGGAACAATGCGCAAAACAATCTGCAGCGATGAGGAATGGCGCCGGAAACTGACCCCGGAGCAATTTGCCGTTTGCCGTGAAAAAGGCACCGAGCCTCCCTTCACCGGCAAATACAGCAACTGTAAAAGCCGCGGAATCTATCATTGTGCGTGCTGCGGGAATGCCCTGTTCTGGTCCGGGCATAAATACGATTCGGGCTCCGGCTGGCCCAGTTTCTGGGATGTCTACAACGCTGACAGCATCGAGAAAAAGGTTGACACCAGCCACGGCATGCGCCGCACCGAAGTGCTCTGCAGCAAATGCGGCGCCCATCTGGGACATGTCTTCGAGGACGGGCCGGATCCCACCGGCCTGCGTTATTGCATCAATTCCGTGGCCCTGGACAAGCGTGTCGCTACCTCGTGATAGATTTTGGGACATCCAAGTCTCCAAAATCGACTCGCCAACGCGACAACCATTATTGCCCCGGCCGTCCTGCGTCCGTGCCGCTTCGCCAACATCCTCGCACGCTCGATGCTGACTTCGCAGCACTACCTCAAATGACTGGACGCGACTTTTCGTATGCCTACTTTGTTTTCCCTCTGCGCTATCGCACGCCGGATAAAACAGTGCGGCCCTGGTCGCTACCGGGGACTAACCGCCTTCGCTTCGCTCTCCATGGCGGTCAGCGATCGAAAAGGCTTGAAGATTCACCTTTCCGGGTTCCAGGAGGATGCCGATGTCTGACCAGTCTGAGCAAGTGCTGCTCGCAAGCTATGTCAAACAACGCTATTTGATCATATTGCGCGGCACCATCCTTTTTTCGCTGAGTTCTCTCTTGCTGCTGTTTGTGGTGATGAGTCCCGGTGTGCAGATAATGACCAACGAGTACTCCTGGCTGCCTTTCGTTGCGCTGCTAGTGCTGTTGCTGGGGGGGCTCGAGTTTGTCGACGCTTATGTGGTGCGCTGGACGGGGCAGTTTTTTCTCAATATACAGATAGCCATCATGGACACGGTGATCGGCGTGTTCATGCTGGCGGAAATGTATGACGATCCCGACAGGCTGACTTTGCTGCTGTCTTCCTATCTGATCATCAAGGCCTTGTTCCGAATTGCCGTGGCACTCAAGCTCAATCCTCCACACAAGTTCTGGAGTATTCTGGGCAGTTTTGTATCACTCTCGCTGGGCGGCATGATCTGGGCGCAGTGGCCTTTCAAGTCGGTGTTCTTCATCATCATCGCCCTGTGCATCGATCTGATTCTGCGTGGCTGGTCGACCATGTTGTTCGGCTTCTGGCTGAACAGATCCCTGAAGCAGGGCAAGCTGCGGCCTCCGGCGGTTCAGGATTAGCGCTGTCCTGTCTTGTCCTTTTCGTTCTCCCAGTCCTCGATGGCAAAGCCCTGCTGCCGTGCTATTTTTTGCAGTTTCGGTGTCGGGTTGACGGCTACGGCCTGATCGACCCATTGCAGGAAAAAGGCATCGGTATGGTGGTCGCTGTAGCCGATCAAATGCAGCTGGCCCCGTTGTTCGCCAAAATATTCTCTCAGGCGGGCAAGCTTGTTCGCGCCATAGCAGTTCTTCCCCTGGATTTTTCCGGTCAGCCTGTGTTCGGCGTCCCAGTCGGAACGGGGGCAGATGATCGCATCGAAGCCCAGTTGGCGCCCCAGTTCTTCCGAGTAGAAATCGAAGCTGGCGGTGGCCAGGACCAGGCGGTGCCGGGCATCGCGATGGCACGCGATCGCCCGCAGGGCGGTGGGACGTATGTCGTTGGCCAGCACCTGCTCGAGAAACCGGCTGCTGCACTGCTCGATTACCTCCCGGGGCAGGCCGCCGGCAATTGCCCGCAGGAAGACCTGTTTCAGCCAGCTGTTGTCGCGCAGGCGAACCTTGTGCAGCAGCACCGCGACGGGCAAAAAAGCGCAGCGCAGCAGCCGGCGGGGGTGAAGACGCAGCATGTAGATGAGGAATGCCAGATAGGTATCGTTGCGCGTGATGGTCTTGTCCAGGTCGAAGATGACCGCAACCTGTCCCTGATGTTCGCTATCGGCGACTCTCATGTCGCTTCGGTGGCGGGGTTCTTGAAGGTGAAGGCCCGGTTGATCGTGAAGCTGCACAGAAAGACGACGGCGATGGCAATGGTCTGCGCAATCGGGTAGGGCAGTCCGATGCGTTCATGGAAATACCAGAACAGGCTGGTATTGACCACCAGCATGACCAGGTTGACGATCATGAAGCGGGTAAAGACCCGGAGATGCGAGCCGCTGGCCCTGAAGGCCCAGAAGTACTGACAGACATAGTTGAAGACCATGGCGATGCTGAAGCTGGCCGCACTGGCAAGCGTCGGGTCGATGAAGAAGATCTCGATGAATAGCGCCAGCAGGGCGAAATTCAGTACCGTGGCAAGGCCCCCGGAAACGAAAGCGCGGAAAAAGGTTTTCAGTAGGCCATGGCGCATCTTGCTGATCAATTGTATTGCACCGGTTCGACCAGATTGCTCAGCCACGGGATATCGATGAAAAACAGCGCCGTGACGACGATTCCCAGAAATACCACGTACCCCAGGAAAACGGGTTCACGGTAGAGTTTTTCCGGGGTCTGGGAATGGGAATGCGGTTTCATGGCGATTTCCGTATACCAGACGAACAGCAGGGCGAACAAGGGAAAGCTGAGCAAAAATTCGATGCGGTATTTGATCAAAAAAATGCCCAGGAAGAAAGCCGAGGAAATGGCGTAGAAAAACGAGGAAAGCAGCAGGCTCTGTTCGGTATAGTGCTGGAAGGAGCGGCAGTACTGCCCGGCTTTTTCCGGGTCGTCGATGAAGCGGTATTCGGCGAACCTTTTCATCGCCATCAGAAACGCCCCACCCATCCAGTAGGCAAGCAGCACGCTGGAAGGGGGCAGTATGCCGCCGATCAGGGCCGACCAGCCCAGCAGAAAACGCAGCGGGTTGTTGACCGACTCGCTGAGTACGTCCAGGTAGACCCGGTCCTTGGTGCGCATCGGTTCGACATTGTAGATGATGCCCATGATCAGCAGGATGATGGAAAAAACCAGGAATTCCCGGCTCAGCATCGAGGCCAGACCCAGTCCGGCCGCAACCAGCAGCGCATATTCCAGATACACGTATTTCGCCTGGATGTTTCCCACCGCCGATGGACGCTCCTTCTTCAGCGGATGATGCCTGTCGAATTCAGCGTCCAGCCACTCGTTGATCACATAGTTTGCAGACGCCACCAGGCAGGTGCTGAAGATGGCTATAAGAATCGGCTGTACGGCTTCGCCCATGCTGATGTCCGACAAGGCCAGCGCCAATGCCATGCCTGGCAGCATGAAGACATTTTTGAACCAGTGGTCGATTCGGGCAATATTGATGTAGTCTTTGAGTGTGCTGAACATTGAGTCTGTCATGGCTGGAATTGCTTGGTGAAAGATTTCCGGATTCTCGCTTGTCTGGTTGTCGCTGGTCAAATGCTGGAATTATACTTGGAACGGGGTGGAAAATACAGGTTGGACGCAGGCGGTGGGGCGAGGGTAATGGCCGCGCAGACGATTTTCTCTGGTAGAATCAGTGTTTTTTGTCATTGTCGGGCGGCGCACATTGTCCAGTGTATACCAGTTTATAACTGACTGGGAGCGGATCCCGGGACATATTTCTGGAGGTGGAAAGCATGCATTTTGGGTTGCTGGTGGGAATTCTGGTCCTGCTGAGATTAGGCTTGTTTTTATTTTTTGTCGTCAGCAAAGGGGAATATTACAGTCCCGATACCGGGCTATATGTGGAGCTGGCCGATAATTTAATGAAGAACCAAGTGTTTTCCCTGTCTCCGAACGCACCATTCGCGCCGGAAATTTTCCGGACCCCGGGATATCCGGCCTTTCTGGCATTTCTGAAATTGCTGGGGATGGAAAGCCCCTATTGGGCGGTGTTTTTCCAGGAAATCATCTATGCGGGATGCGTCTGGCTGTTCTACCGGCTGGGGACCACTGTCTTTGGCAGTCGAATCGCCAAAATCGGGACGGTTTTTCTGCTCCTGGAGCCGGGCGGTTTCACCTATCCGAAACAGCTGCTTTCGGAAACGCTGTTTTTGCCCTTCGTGATCGGGAGTGTGCTGGTCGTCGGCCTGTATTTGCGCAATGCCCACTGGCGTTATATGGTGATCGCAGGCGCTTTGATGGGGGTTGGTGCGCTGGTCCGGCCGGCCATTCTCTATCTGCCGCTGGTGATCGGCGTCACCCTGATCGTGTTCGATTACAGGAATGGCAGAAGATGGCTGCATGCCGGCGTTCTGGTGTTGTGTTTCCTGGTGGTTATCGCGCCCTGGCTGGCCAGGAATCATCATCACTTCGGTAAGCTGATGATGACCGGGCAGCAGAGCAACATGTTCATGAATTACCATGTGCCGCTGGTCTGGGAATCGGCGAAGGGCATCCACTTCAACGAAGGCTGGAAAATTGTCCATGACCGGGTCGACAGGGCGGTGCGGGAACGGGAGAAAAGCATCGGCAGGCCGCTGAGTCTGGGGGAACGATTCGAATTGCAGCAGAAAATGGCCTTTCAGGAATTGGCCCGGTATCCGGGGGAATACGCCAAGCAATGGCTGTTCGGCATCCTCAAGACCATGAATGGCGTCAATCTGACCGAGTTGTTTCATGCCTTCAGGCTGCACGTCGACAGGCTGCATTTCTTTCAGGTGCAGGCCACCGACTTCGTGGAAAAAGTCACGATTTTTCTGAAAAATCAGACCGTCTCGGTATTGGTCATGGTCGTTCTGCGGGTCATCGTCTCCGGGTTTGCCCTGCTGGGCGTGCTGCAGATCATGACGCGCAGAGACTGCCTGCTGTGGATCATGATGCTGGTGAATTTTTATTTTATCTGCGTGCCCGGCCCCATAGGCTATTCCAGGTTTCGCTTCCCGGTGGAGGTTTTCTGGTTTATCCAGGCCTATCTGGGGTGGTTATGGATCTCCGGATTCGTTGCTCAAAAACGGCAGCACGATGGACAGATCGCTGCTGTCGGCAGCGGCCCATAATTTCTCCATGGGAGAAAAAGCAGAGTATAATGATCGGTTAATTTTACAGACATTTTAGGTGTGGTCATGCAGATTATCCAGGAAGCCCTGACGTTTGACGATGTTCTTTTGTTGCCTGACTATTCGACGATACTGCCTCGTGAAGTCGAGATGAAAACGCAGCTGACCCGGGAAATTGCACTGAACATCCCCTTGGTTTCCGCGGCGATGGATACCGTGACGGAATCCAGGCTGGCCATCGCCATAGCCCAGGAGGGAGGCATCGGCATCGTACACAAGAACATGACGCCCGAGCAGCAGGCCCAGGAAGTCCGCAAGGTGAAAAAGTTCGAGAGCGGCGTAATCAGGGAGCCCATCACCGTCCCGCCATCGATCAGCATCCGGGAGGTAATGGAATTGACCCGCTCGAAAAATATCTCCGGCGTGCCGGTGGTC
Source organism: Gammaproteobacteria bacterium (assembly GCA_024511045.1). Taxonomy (GTDB): domain Bacteria; phylum Pseudomonadota; class Gammaproteobacteria; order Methylococcales; family Methylomonadaceae; genus JANEMG01. Next base: position 6,084 of record JANEMG010000070.1, read on the forward strand.
GATGGCGATGAACTGGTCGGCATCGTCACCAGCCGGGACCTGCGCTTCGAGACCCGCCTGGATGAATCTGTGACCAAAGTCATGACCCCCAAGGAGAAACTGATTACCGTCAGGGAGGATGCCGACCAGCAGGAAGCCATCAAATTGCTGCACGAGCACCGCATCGAAAAAGTTTTGGTGGTCAATGATGCCTTCGAGTTGCGCGGCATGATCACCGTCAAGGATATCCAGAAGGCCAGGGATTATCCCCAGGCCTGCAAGGACGAACAGGAGCGGCTGCGGGTCGGCGCGGCTGTCGGTACCGGACACGGCACCGAGGAGCGGGTGGCCGCCCTGGTGGAGGCCGGTGTCGATGTCATCGTCGTGGATACCGCGCATGGCCATTCGCAGGGGGTGCTGAATCGCGTGCACTGGGTCAAGGAGCAGTATCCCGACGTACAGGTTATTGGCGGAAATATCGCCACCGGCGCCGCCGCGGAAGCGATGGTCGCAGCCGGCGCCGACGCGGTGAAAGTCGGTATCGGACCGGGCTCCATCTGTACGACGCGTATCATCGCCGGAATCGGTGTGCCGCAGATTACCGCCGTCAGTAATGTCGCCGATGCATTGCGCGGCACCGGCGTGCCATTGATTGCCGATGGCGGGATTCGTTATTCGGGAGACGTGGCCAAGGCTCTGGCGGCGGGGGCCTATGCCGTGATGATGGGGAGTCTGTTTGCCGGCACCGAGGAAGCACCCGGCGAGGTGGAGCTCTATCAGGGGCGCTCCTACAAATCCTATCGCGGCATGGGCTCGCTCGGGGCAATGTCCCAGCAGCAGGGGTCCAGCGACCGCTATTTTCAGGAGGATGCCGATTCGGTGGAAAAGCTGGTTCCGGAAGGCATCGAGGGGCGCGTACCCTACAAGGGCAGCATGCTGGCCATCATTCATCAACTGCTGGGTGGAATCCGCGCCAGCATGGGCTACACCGGCAGCAAGACCATCGCAGACCTGCATGACAAGGCGCAATTTGTCCGGGTCACCAGTGCCGGCATGCGGGAAAGTCACGTACATGACGTGGCCATTACCAAGGAAGCGCCCAATTACCGGTTGGACTGACCGGGTTTTTCTTTCAGCCCTGCCTGCAGGAAGCGCCGGTATCATTCGCTGCCAAGTAAAAACAAAAGGCCATAGTGGTCGCGTGATGACACGGCAGGCTTCGGCATCTGCTTTCCGAGCGGGACTGTTCTACAGGCCGAACACCAGGGCGTGAAAGACATCTTTCAGCGTTATTTTCCGATTGACCGGGCACAGCACCGGACAAAGAGCAATTTCCAGCAGGTTTTTCAGTGATCGAACAGCAAACAGAAAACATTCATGCCCATAAAATTCTCATCCTCGATTTCGGCTCCCAGTATACCCAGCTGATTGCCAGGAGAATCCGGGAAGTCGGCGTCTATTGCGAGATTTATTCCTGCGACTGCTCAGAACAAGAAATCCGGGATTTTGCCCCCGATGGCCTCATTCTCTCCGGAGGCCCGGAAACGGTCACCGCCGCCGACACGCCGCGGGCGCCGGAGCTGGTGTTTGACTTGGGCGTGCCGGTGCTGGGTATCTGCTACGGCATGCAGACCATGGCGGAGCAGCTTGGCGGGACAGTGGCAAGCTCCGATCACCGGGAGTTCGGCTATGCTCAGGTCAGGGCCCGGGGGCATTCCCGGCTGCTGACGGGAATCGAGGACCATACCTCGCCGGAAGGCTACGGCCTGCTGGATGTCTGGATGAGTCACGGCGACCGGGTGGTGGAGCTGCCGGAAGGGTTTATCGTCATCGCCAGTTCCGATGGTGCGCCGGTGGCAGGCATCGCCAATGCGGAAAAGGATTTCTATGGTCTGCAGTTTCATCCGGAAGTCACGCATACCCGTCAGGGGCTACGCATCCTGGAGCGGTTCGTCGTGGAGATCTGCCAGTGTCCTGCACTGTGGACCCCCGGGCATATCATCGAGGACAGCATGCGGCAGATCCGCGCAACCGTTGCCGATGAGCATGTCATACTCGGCTTGTCGGGTGGCGTGGATTCCTCCGTGGTCGCTGCCCTGCTGCATCAGGCCATCGGCGACCAGCTGACCTGCGTGTTTGTCGACACCGGTCTGCTGCGCCTGCATGAAGGCGATCAGGTCATGGCGACTTTTGCCCAGCATATGGGCGTCAAAGTGATCCGCGTGGATGCCGAGCGCCGCTATCTCGACGCCCTGGCGGGGGTGGCCGACCCGGAACGGAAACGGAAAATCATCGGCAGCCTGTTCATCGATATTTTCGACGAAGAGGCGGCGAAAATAGCCGATGCCAAATGGCTGGCGCAGGGGACCATCTATCCCGACGTCATCGAGTCGGCCGGCACCAAGAGCGGCAAGGCGCATTTGATCAAATCGCATCACAATGTCGGCGGCCTGCCGGAAAACATGCAGTTGAAGCTGCTCGAACCGCTACGGGAGCTGTTCAAGGACGAGGTGCGCAAGATCGGCCTGGAACTGGGGCTGCCCTACGAAATGGTCTACCGGCACCCTTTTCCGGGACCCGGCCTTGGGGTGCGGATTCTGGGGGAGATACACAAAAAATATGCCGATCTGCTGCGCCAGGCCGATGCGATTTTCATCGAGGAACTGTATCGCCACGACCTGTACGAAAAAGTCAGCCAGGCCTTTGCCGTTTTTCTGCCCGTCAAATCGGTGGGCGTGATGGGAGACGGTCGCCGCTACGACTACGTGATCGCCTTGCGCGCCGTGGAAACCATCGACTTCATGACCGCGTGCTGGGCGCATCTGCCCTACGAGTTCCTGGACTTGGTGTCGCGCCGGATCATCAATGAGATTTCCGGGATCTCCCGGGTCACCTACGATATTTCTGGGAAGCCCCCTGCGACCATTGAGTGGGAATGATTCCACGTCTGGCACTGGCTGGCACCTACCGGCATCAAACTACACATAACCCATTGTATTAACTAAGTTATTCCCGTTTTTGTCTGGCACCTGCTGGCACTGGCAGGCACGTCCAAGCAAACTTTTTTCATGGTATAAATCATGGTATCGTCGCCCTCAAGATCAGGGCTTCGACAAAATACCATGCCATGATTTCCAAGCCATTCATGGTATCAAAACTAGTCAAGCCATTGATATAAAAGAAAAAACAACCTAAATAC
>JANEMG010000405.1 GCA_024511045.1 Gammaproteobacteria bacterium
TTCAAATATGTCAACATACGGCGCAACTTGATCTGCAAGCGCGACTGTTGCGTCAAAATCCAATGAGTCCAGGGCCATTTGAATTAATGGTTTTGCCATGTTATTTGCTCCGATTTGGTTGTAAAAACGAAAAATATTACTGCTGGAAATCTTTATGCCAATGGGGAACTTTAAAGCAATTTGCCAGTCTTTGTCAATTTACAGTTTTGTCACATTCCTCAATGACAATTTGCCGGATTCTCTAAAACCGAAATTTTCCGAAGCACCGTCACTGGGTACAAAAAATGCGCTGATGACTGTCCGTTCAGCGCGCACCGCCTTCATCACAGGACAGGGGCCAACTGGAATTATCATTCTCCGGCAAAAAACGCAACCGTCGACGAAATTGCTGACAGCAGGCAATTCACACTCCAGTATTTGCATTTACCACGGCATGGATGGCATTGCGGCAGCTGGACAGATCCGGCCATTGTATGCCAATCTGTGCGCCGTCCGCCAGCTTGCCAACGCGGCACTTTGCTTTAATTGAGTTCAAACGAGAAGACAGTGATGCAACCTTTCACCAATATCGAGGCATTGATCATCGACATGGACGGTGTCCTGTGGCATGGCGAACAGCCCCTTCCCGGTCTGTCGGCATTTTTTCAGGTCCTGCGCGAAAGACAGATCCCCTTCATTCTGGCCACCAACAATGCCAGACTGACACCCGATCAATATGTCGAAAAACTGGCTGGAATGAATGTCGAGGTAAGTCAAAAGGAAATATTGACTTCCGGAATGGCCACTGCGCTGTATCTCGCCGATAAACACAATCCAGACAGCACCCGGATATTCGTCATCGGCGAGAATGGCATCCGCCAGCCGCTGCAGGAATGCGGCTTCACTCTGGCAGACCTGTATCACAGACAGGACAGCCATAACACAGCGCATGCCCGGGCCGATATCGTGGTCTCCGGGCTCGATATCCAGCTGACCTGGGACAAGCTTGCCAGCGCAGTCTACAACATCCAGGCCGGCGCCCGGTTCGTCGCCACCAATGGCGACACCACCCTGCCCACCGAACATGGCTATGCCCCCGGCAACGGCGCTGTCCTCGCCGCCCTGCAGGCAGCCACAGGCGCCACTCCCATCATCATCGGCAAGCCCGAAGCCATCATGTACCGGCAGGCAATGGCCTTGCTGGGAGTAAGGCCCGAGCATACGGTGGCGCTGGGTGACCGCCTGGACACCGACATTCTCGGCGCGGTCCGGGCCGGCATCCGCAGCGTGATGGTTTTGACCGGGGTATCCAGTGAAGATGAACTGGAAAAGGTCGATTACCAGCCCACCTGGATCATGCCGGATATTCAGGCAGTGACAGAAGCACTGAAACAGTAGAATATTCATCTGCTTATCCATCAGCCGCAATCTTTTTCACAACAATCACCACGTTCAAGCAATGCCATAGCATCTTCGTCATTTCGACCAACGGGAGAAAGCCTGAGCGCTGAACGATGAAACAAGCGCCAAGACCCCTCCTGGCGTCGGGATGACAAGAATTACAGGGTTTCAGCATGACCAGGGGTAAACTCAATCAGAATCGGAATACAGATTCAATGCCAGATCGAGTATGCACAGCACTTGCATTTTTCTGCCATCGATATGACTATCCTTGTTTGATTTGCTGACGCTGAACAAAGTCAATTGCTCAGATTGAAAACAAAAGTTACCATAACGGCAACTCAAATCAGCCAAAGGAGCCGCGGCCATGAAAAAATTCATCAATGACATCGACAGCCTGCTCGGTTTTGCCAAGGCCCATGCCGATATCATCCAGTTGCAGACTCAACCAACTTTTGTACACAGAAAGGATGCCACTGCGGCTGGCAAGGTGGCGCTGATTTCCGGTGGCGGTTCGGGCCATGAACCCCTGCACACTGGCTTTGTCGGCAAAGGCATGCTGGATGCCGCCTGCCCCGGACAGATATTCACCTCGCCGACTCCCGATCAGATGCTGGCCGCCGCCCAGGCCGTGGAAAATGGCGGCGGCGTGCTGTTTATCGTCAAGAACTATGCCGGCGACGTGATGAATTTCGAGATCGCCGCGGAAATGCTGGACTGCCCGAATGAAAGCGTACTGGTCGACGACGACGTGTCGCTGCCAAAGTCACACAGCACAGGTCGCCGCGGCGTGGCCGGTACCGCGATCATCGAAAAAATCGTCGGTGCGGCGGCGGAAGGCGGCGCCAGCCTGGAAGACTGCAAGGCGCTGGGAGACCGCGTCAATGCAGCCACCGCCTCGATGGGCGTGGCGTTGAGCAGCTGCACGGTTCCGGCGTTGGGTAAACCCACCTTTGAACTGGGCGAGAAGGAAATGGAAATGGGCGTCGGCATCCATGGCGAGCACGGCAGGGAAACGCTGCCCCTGGTCAGTGCCACGGAGA
>JANEMG010000071.1 GCA_024511045.1 Gammaproteobacteria bacterium
TCGTATGCCTACTTTGTTTTCCCTCTGCGCTATCGCACGCCGGATAAAACAGTGCGGCCCTGGTCGCTACCGGGGACTAACCGCCTTCGCTTCGCTCTCCATGGCGGTCAGCGATTGCAGCCGGAGCCGGACGCCTGATGCCGGCGCACGATATACAGGACCTGCTGCAGTTCATCGATGCCAGCCCCAGTCCCTGGCATGCCGTACAGACGATCGTCCGTCGGCTGCAGACAGCGGGATTCAGTGCCTTGCCGGAGCAGGATTCCTGGCAGCTGCAGCCCGGAGGCCGTTATTATGTGATCCGCGATGATTCCTCCATCATTCTTTTCGTCGTGGGACAACAACCGCTGCAGCGCAGCGGCTTTCGCATCGTCGGTGCGCATACCGATTCGCCGGGCCTGCGCATCAAACCGAATCCCGTGCAGGACAGTGATGGCCTGCTGAGGCTGGGCGTGGAAGTCTATGGCGGGCCGATCCTGGCAACCTTCGCCGACCGTGATCTGAGTCTGGCCGGCCGGCTCTGTTATCGCAGCAAACAGGGACAAATCGCCTCCCGTCTGCTGCATGTCGACCGTCCGCTGCTGCGCCTGCCCAATCTGGCCATTCACATGAACCGCAAGGTCAATGAAGAGGGCCTGAAGCTGGACAAGCAGAAGGAATTGCCGCTGCTGTTCTCGACAGCAGCGGAACGGCAACTGCCCCGGCATCGCTTCCTGGCCCTGCTGGAAGACAGCACGGGCATCGACGCGGAACGCATCCTGTCCTGGGAGCTGAACGTCTACGATACCCAGAAAGGGGAAATATGGGGTGCCGACCGGGAGTTCATCGCCGACAGCCAGCTGGACAACCTCGCTTCCTGCCATGCCGGATTGACGGCATTGCTGGACCGGGACAGCCTCGCTGCCGACAGCACGCTGGTCTGCGCCTTCTTCGATCACGAGGAAATCGGCAGCGTCAGCCGAATCGGCGCGGACGGCAGTTTTCTGCCCGATATCCTGGAGCGTATCGCCGTGGCACGGGGTGTCGGGCGCTGTGATCTGCATCGGGCCATGGCGCAGAGTTTTCTGATCAGCGCCGACATGGCCCACGCCTACCAGCCAAATTTCCCCGCGGCCTATGACCCCGAGCATCAGGTCGGCGTCAATCAGGGGCCGGTCATCAAGATCAATGCCAACCAGCGCTACAGCACGGAGAGCCTTGCCGCTGCCCAGTTTATCGACTGCTGTGAACAGGCCGGCGTTCCCTTTCAGAAATACAGTCATCGCAGTGACATTCCCTGCGGCAGCACCATTGGTCCCATGACCGCCGCCAGACTTGGCATGCGCAGCATCGACGTCGGGAATCCCCTGTGGGCCATGCACAGCGTCCGTGAAAGCGCCGGCGTGTTAGACCACGATTATCTGATCCGGGCACTGAAGAAATTCTTTTCCGGCGGATAGTATTATTTGATTTGTCATCTAAGCTATTAACTGAAGAAATTGTCTGCGGGTTTCGTGACAACTTGCCGGACGCTGCGGTCGATAGCCAGCACCTTGTCAAATATAAGGGTATATTACTTTTTCCTGATTTCCTGTGACCCCGAGCTTTGCCGAAAACAACAATAATGGACGCAATGCATATCATCCCGACGCAAGGAGGGATCTTGGCGCTTGATTTATTGTACAGCGCTCAAGATTTCTCCCGCTGATCGAAACGACAATGATCATTTTGCAAATGACAGAGACTTGTGGGTAATCGGGTAAATTTTTGCAGTTACTGCATGGCGAACTTCAACAGCATTGCTTTCTTTCCGCTGCTCCAGGGCGCAGGGGATTTATTGCCAGTCGATTTCATCAAAATATTCATGGGTAAAGGTTTGCGCGGTTTCAAGAATCCAGACTCTGGCAATTGCAGCGAGGGATAGTCGTGAGATTGAGTCGGTTGGGAATCATGGCTTTGCTGCTGCTGTTGCCCGGCTTGTCCATGGCCGGTCAGGCTTCGGTGGAACAAAAGATCAAGGCCGCCTACCTGTACAACTTCACCAAGTTCATCGCCTGGCCGGGCGATGATTCCGAGACTTTCAACCTGTGTCTGCTGGGCGAGGATGCCGTTGCCCGGCTGCTTGCCCCGCTGGAAAAGAAAACCGCGATGGGTCTGCCGATTCACCTGCAGCACTTGCAGCGGCCGGAACAGGCGGGCAGTTGCCATATCCTGTATCTGGCCGCTGCGGACGGCGCCTGGAATACCGATAACCTCGCGTTACAGGGGGTATTGACGATCAGTTCCGGCAGCAGCGCGCTGACCGTCAGTGGCGAAGAGGGTTTCGCCCGTCAGGGCGGCATGATTGGCTTCGTGGTCAGAAAGGGCAAGGTCAGATTGCAAATCAATTTGCAGGCCTTGAAAAACAGCGGTTTGAAGGTCAGCGCAAAATTACTGGAAGTCGCTGAAATCATCGATGGAGCAGAGCAATGATCAGGTTCATGCGTCAGGCATCCATCAAAAAGAAGCTGCTGCTGATCATGCTGTTTTCCAGCTTCAGTGCCCTGATCTTTGCCGGGGTGTTTATTCTGATCCTCGAGATATCGGCTTTCCGGACTCAGATTCGCGGGGATTTCAGCGCCATGGCGGCGATGATCGCCGATCGCAGCACCGCGGCATTGACTTTCGACGACCGGGAACTGGCCAGGGAAAACCTGCAGGCCTTGAAATACCTGCCGGATCTGCATCTGGCCTGCATCTACGACCTGAAAGGGCGGATTTTTTCCCGGATGGTCAACGACGATTTCTCCGCCATGCTTTGCCCGGAACATCCTGGCAGCGGAAAAACCCATTTCGAGGATGCCCGGCTGCATGTCTTTCAAGACATCACCCTAGACAATGAAGACATCGGCCGTATTTATTTTCTGGTGGATTTGAACGCGAAATACTGGGAAAAACTGCACTTCCTGCTGCTCGTGTATCTGCTGCTGTTCGCCGCCGCGCTATTGACCTTCCTGTTGACCACGCCGCTGTTGAAGCTGATTTCCTCGCCGGTGGCGAAACTCGTCGATACCGTACAGAAAATCGGCCGGGACAAGGATTACTCGCTGCGAGCGGTCAAGGTGCACAACGACGAACTCGGTGTCCTGGTGGATGCCTTCAACGCCATGATCGGTACCGTGGATAAACAGAACCAGGCGTTGACCCTGGCAAAGGATCGCTATCTGGCGCTGTATGACAACAACCCGACCATGGTGTTCGAGGTCGATTTGCGGGGCGATATCATTTCCGTCAACCATTTCGGCGCCCGGCAACTGGGCGAAGCGGTGGATGCCATGCATGGTCGTTCCATCGGGGATTTTATCTTTCCCCCGGATGTGCCGTTGCTGCGGGAATTGTGCAATCAGTGTCTGACCAGGCCCGAACAGGTGCACAAGCAGAATATCCGCCTGCGCTGTGACAACAACCGCATCATCTGGGCCCGGGCAACGGCCAGGGTGGTGGAAAATGAAAAATCGCAGAAAAATTTTCTGCTGGTTTGCGAGGATGTCACCGAAACGCATCTGCTGGCCAAGAAAATCGCCTATCAGGCCAGCCACGATGCATTGACCAAGCTGGCCAACCGCAACGAGTTCGACAATTACATCCAGGATGCGGTAAAAGCGGCCTATAACGATGCCCAGGAACATGCAGTGTGCTATCTCGACCTGGACCAGTTCAAGGTGGTCAACGATACCTGCGGGCATATGGCCGGCGACGAACTGCTCAGGCAATTGGGCGGCCTGCTGCGCCGGAATATCCGCAAGCAGGATCTGCTGGCGCGGCTGGGCGGCGATGAATTCGGAATTCTGATGCAGCAATGCAGCATCGAGGAAGCAACCATTGCCTGTGAAGAGCTCTGTGATGTTATTCGGGATTTTCATTTTGCCTGGCAGGACAGAAGCTTCACGGTCGGCGTCAGCATCGGCATCTCGGTGATCAACCAGACCACCGGCAATGCTGTCGACGTGCTCAGAGAAGCCGATGCCGCCTGCTATGCCGCGAAGGAGCGGGGACGCAACCGGGTGCATGTATTCCTCCCCGACGATGAGGAGATGGCGCAGCGTCAGGGGAAAATGCAGTGGGTGGAGAAAATTCATCTGGGCATGAAGGAAAATCTGTTCTGTCTGTATGGTCAGCCCATCGTTCCTGTCGCCGGAACGGACGAAGGCCTGCACTTCGAAACCCTGATTCGCTATCGGGATGGAGAAAACATCATCCCCCCCGGCGCATTTCTGCCAGCGGCCGAACGCTACAATATTTCCCCGTCCCTGGACAAATGGGTCATTGCCACGCTGTTCGAGTGGCTGGCGGGCAACCCCGGAATGCTGCAGCATCTGGACGTGTGTTCGGTGAATTTGTCCGGACTGTCATTTTCCGAGCAGTCCATGCTGGATTTTATCGCGGCCGAATTCGAGAAATGGAACATCCCCAAACACAAGATTTGTTTCGAAATCACCGAGACCTCGGCAATTGCCAATTTATCCTATGCGACCCGTTTCATCGATCATTTGCAACGACAGGGCTGCAAGTTTTCCCTGGATGATTTTGGCAGTGGCCTGTCATCCTTTGCCTACCTGAAAAATCTCCCGGTCGATTATCTGAAGATCGACGGCCTGTTCGTCAAGGATATTCTCGATGACAAGGGGGATCTGGCGATGGTGCGCTCCATCAATGAAGTGGGCCATGTCATGGGCAAAAAAACCATCGCCGAATTTGTCGAGAACCAGGAAATCCTGGATATTCTCAAGCAGCTCGGAGTTGACTATGCACAAGGGTACGGAATCGGCAAGCCCGTACCGCTGGAGCAATTACCATGTTAGAACGATTCTTTCGCAACCTGCCGGCAATGCTCTTCGACGGCTTCCGGATAATGTTCATCATCGCCCTGAGCTGCCGGGCCATGGCCGGCAGCGACGCTGACGAAATGGAGGATTTTTTCGCCATGTCGCCGGCGGAACTGGCGGACCTGTCGGTCACCATTGCCACGGGCACCAGCACCCGCATCGAGCAGGCTGCCGGGGTGGCCACGGTCATCACCGCCGAGCAGATCAAGGCGATGGGGGCGACGGAGCTGCACGAGGTGCTGGAAACGGTTCCCGGCCTGCATGTCACCTTGCAGCCGGTCACCTATGACTATGACTATATCTATACCATGCGCGGCATCAACAACGGCACCGGCGCGGACGTTCTGATACTGATGAACGGCACGCGCATTACCACGCCGTTTCTGGGCAGGACCACGACCGGCCTGGAATTGCCGGTGCAGGATATTCAGCGCATCGAGGTGATTCGCGGCCCCGGCTCGGCGATGTATGGCGCCGATGCCTTCGCCGGCGTGATCAATATCATCACCAAGAAGGCCGCCGATATCGATGGCACCGTGGCTGGCGGGCGGGGCGGCAACTGGGACAGCTACAGCGGCTGGCTGCAGCATGGCGGGCAGTGGGCTGGCTGGGATGTGGCCGCCAGCGTGCAATACCAGACCAGCAATGGCGATCCGGGGCGGATCATCGACAGCGATGCACAAACGGCGATCGATGCGGCGCTCGGTACCAGCGCCTCGCACGCCCCGGGACCCATGCAGACCCAGTTCAAAAACTGGAACGCCCATCTCGACCTGCAGCGCAAACACTGGGACTTCGGTTTCTGGGCGCACCATGTCAACGATGCCGGAATGCGCGCCGGGGTTGCCGCCGCCCTGGACAATGAGGGCGTTGCAGACGGCCAGCAGTATCTGGCGGATCTGCGCTTCAGCAGCGAGGACTGGCTGGAGGACTGGCAGCTGCAGGCGCATTTCAGCTATCTTTATGCCAATCTGGAGGCGCAGTTTCAGCTTTTTCCCGACAACGCGCTGCTGCCCATCGGCGGCGACGGCAATCCCGATTTTATCAAGCCGGCGGGAATGGTGTTCTTTCCCGACGGCGTCAATGAGGCGCTGGGACGAAAACAGCAGATTCCGGCCGTGGAATTGGGCGGCATTTATCGGGGCCTGCAGGATCATCGGATACGCTTCGGTGCGGGTTATCGTCATGAGGAAATCAGCACCGACGACGCGCGTAATTTCGGGCCGGGAGTGATCGACGCCAGCATGCCGGTGGTGGATGGCGGACTGACCGATGTCAAGGCCCTGGGCCTAGCCTATCTGCCGGACATGATGTCAAGGCCCTGGGCCTGGCCTATCTGCCGGACATGCAGCGCTCCGTCTGGTCGGCGATGCTGCAGGATGAATGGCAGATAGCTCCAGACTGGCATTTGACGGCTGGCCTGCGCTACGACTATTACACGGATTTTGGCAGCACCGTCAATCCACGCCTCGCCCTGGTCTGGGATGTGACGGAACGCTTAACCAGCAAGCTGCTCTATGGCAAGGCCTTTCGCGCCCCGACATTTGCCGAAATGGGCAATGTCAACAACCCGGTGATTCTGGGCAATCCCAATCTGGAACCGGAAACCAATCATACCGTCGAACTGGCCTTCGACTACCGGCCCTGGCATAATCTGCGCACCGCGGCCAATGTCTATTACTATGCCATCGAGGACCTGATCCAGCCGGTGCTGGATGCCAATGGCACCAGTGCCACGGCGCAGAACACCGGCGAGCAGACCGGCTACGGACTGGAACTGGAATGGAACTGGCAGATGACCGAAAACTGGAATTTCAGAGGCAACTACGCCTGGCAGAATGCCCGCAACGAGCAGCTCGGACAGCGGAGCAATCTGCCGGGAGACGACCGGGTTCTGGAAAACTACCAGATCGTCGATATCACGCTGCGCAGCAGACGTTTCCTGAAGCATCTGGATTTGGCGGCGTCGGTGCGCAATCTGTTCGATGCCGATGCCAGGGAGCCTGCCGTACCGCAGATTCCCGGCAATCTGCCGTTGCCGGGGCGCAGCTTCTATCTGGAAGCTTCGGTGCATTTTTAGCCGTTTTTCCCGGCCGGCAATTTCAACACGGATATCTGCATGACTTTGTTGCCGCAGGAAAACAATCTCGCACCGCTGGATGGTGAATTATACTGGCTGCAGACTTTTATCGAACCCCGGGAGGCGGACCGGCTGTTCCGGGTGTTGCTGGACACCCTGGCCTGGGCGGAGGAGGAAATCGTCATTGCCGGAAAAGCCGTCAGGGTTCCCCGGCTGGTCTGCTGGTATGGCGATGCCGATGCCGTGTACCGCTATTCCGGCGTGCGTCACGAACCGCTGCCCTGGAGCGAAGAGCTTCTGGCCATCCGGCAGACAATCGAGGAGCAGCTGGGACTTTCCTTCAACAGCGTCCTGGCAAACCTGTATCGCGACGGCAATGACTCCATGGGCTGGCACGCAGACAAGGAAAAGGAGCTGGGCCGTGATCCGGTGATCGCGTCCCTGAGTCTCGGCGAGGAACGCCTGTTCAGGATTCGCCACAACAAGACCCGGCAGATTCTGGATTTCCCCCTGCGCCATGGCGACCTGCTGGTCATGGCCGGCGCGCTGCAGCAGCACTGGCGGCATTGTGTGCCCAAGAGCCGGGTGCCCAAAAGACCGCGCATCAATCTGACCTTTCGCCGGATCAGGTCGGCGGCAGCGCCTTGAAGCCGATGTCGGTGCGGTAGTAGACGTCCGGCCAGTGGATGCCGCGGGTCAATTGATAAGCGCTGCGCTGCGCCTCACGGAGGTCGCTGCCCAGCGCGCAGACGCACAACACCCGCCCCCCGGCAGTGACGATCCGGTCGTCGTCCAGCTTCGTTCCGGCATGAAAGATCTTGCTGTCGGGAGGATCGCTGGCAGGCAGTCCGGTGATGACATCGCCTTTCCGGTAAGCATTGGGGTAGCCGCCGGAAGCCATCACCACGCCCAGTGCCGGCCGCTCGTCCCAGCGCGATGTGACGCCATGCAGTTTGCCATCCAGTGCGGCCAGACACAGTTCCACGAGATCGCTCTGCAGGCGCATCATGATCGGCTGGGTTTCGGGATCGCCAAAGCGGCAATTGTATTCCAGCACCTTGATGCTGCCGTCACTGCCTATCATCAGCCCGGCATACAGGAATCCGGTGTAGGGATGGCCCTCTTCGGCCATGCCCTGCAGCGTCGGTGCGATGACCTCCCGCATGATGCGCCGATGGATTTCCGGCGTCACCACCGGTGCCGGGGAATAGGCGCCCATGCCGCCGGTATTGGGACCCTGGTCACCGTTGTCGCGGGCCTTGTGGTCCTGGGATGTAGCCATCGGCAGGGCCTCTCTGCCATCGGCAATGACGATGAAGCTGGCCTCTTCACCCTGCAGGAATTCTTCGATCACGACGCGGCTGCCGGCTGTGCCGAAGATGTTCCCGGACAGCATGTCTTCAATGGCGGCGATCGCCTGGTCTTCACTGTGTGCGACGACGACGCCTTTTCCCGCCGCCAGACCATCCGCCTTGACCACGATCGGCGCACCTTTCCGGCGCACGTAGTCGATCGCCTGCTGTTTGTCGGTGAAGGCCTGATATTCGGCGCTGGGGATGTGATGCCGAGCCATGAAATCCTTGCAGAAGGTCTTCGAGCCCTCCAGCCGGGAAGCCATGCGGCTGGGCCCAAAACATTTCAGGCCGGCCTGCTGGAAGCTGTCGACGATGCCGGCGACCAGCGGCACTTCAGGTCCAACAATGGTCAGGCCGATCTGTTCGGACAAAGCAAAGTCCAGCAGCGCGGCTATGTCGGTGGCGGCGATATCGACATTTTCCAGGCCGGGCTCCAGTGCCGTACCGACATTGCCGGGGGCGACGTAGACGATATCGGCCAGGGGCGATTGTTTTGCCTTCCAGGCCAGGGCGTGTTCACGGCCGCCGCTGCCGATGATGAGGATTTTCATGTTTGATGATTCGCAGTTTCGAAAGGAACGGATCGATTCAATTTAATGTTTGCCGGTCGTTACTACTCGGGCCCCTTTGGGTGGTCTGTTCCGGAAGACGCCGTGAATACGTCCCTGTAGGCTTGGCTTTGGCATCCCTGCCAAAGACACTTCCTCCACAGACCACCTATAGGGGCTTCTTCCGGTAGGGGTGAGTAGTTACTGCCGGTCGCTATTGCCCGAGGGATGCTTATCAACTGAAGTTTCCCAATTTTTTGGAGAATGAATATTAGGGCCGACTAATATGGCGGATAAATTAGTGCTTGGCAATATTCTTGTTTATTTTGTTTCTTTCGCTTGAAAAACAATAGGTTATTGATGAATGAAGCCTGATTTTACTGT
>JANEMG010000406.1 GCA_024511045.1 Gammaproteobacteria bacterium
CGGGACAGACGACAATGTCGTTTTTGTCGAGGAGCGCGGGCAGGTCCGCCCGGCCGACGAGCAGGAACGCCTGCATTATAAAATTGCCGAGGAGGCTTGAAATCAATGAGTGAATGGATTATTGTCTGTCAGGTCGATGATCTGGAGCCGGATTCCGGGGTGTGCGCACTGGTCGATGGCCGCCAGGTGGCGATATTCTATATTCCGAAAATACAGGCGATCTACGCGGTCGACAATTATGATCCCATCGGCAAGGCCAATGTGCTGTCACGGGGCATGATCGGTGACATCCAGGGTGAGCCGGTCGTCGCATCGCCTCTCTACAAGCAGCATTACAGCCTGAAAACCGGTGTCTGCCTGGGGGACGAAAGCGTCAGGATAGGTGTTTACGATGTGCGCATCGATGAAAACGGCCAAGTTGAGATCAACGTTGCAGGATAGAGCATGAATTATAATTACTATATTGCCGATGTATTTACCAACCAGGTGTTCAATGGCGCGCAGATTGCCGTTTTGCCCGATGCCGATGATCTGAATGCCGAACAGATGCAGGCCATAGCCACGGAATTGAACCTGTGGGAGACGGTGTTCATCCAGCATCCGGAAGAAGCCCCCGATACCCGCAGGATGCGCATCTTCACACCGGTCAAGGAGATCGATTTCGCCGGCCATCCCATCGTCGCCGCGGCCTATGTGCTGGGGCAATGCGGTGATATCGAGATGAGCGACGGGATTACGCCGATGGTCTTCGAGCAGAACACCGGTCCGGTGGAAGTCAACATCACCGCGGAAGGCGGCAAGCCGGTGTTCGTGCAGTTCACCCGCAAAGTCGCCTCGGTGGTCGATCACTTCGCTCCCAGCGATGAAGAGCTGGCCAGCATTCTGTCCATCAAGCAATCGGAGCTCGATCATAAAAAATATACGCCGCGGCTGGTCTCCTGCGGCTTCCCCTACCTGATCGTGCCGGTCTGGCAATACGAATCGGTCCGAAATGCCCGTTTCAATTACGATGCCTGGAGCCAGTCCATGGCGCCGCAGACGGCGGCCCAGGAAATATTGCTGTTTGCGCCCAAGTCACCGTTCCAGGACGCCGATTTCAATGCCCGCCTGCTGGGCCCCAATATCGGCCTGCAGGAAGACCCGCCGGTGGGCAATGCCATACCGGCCTTCGCCTCCTACCTGTGCTCCTTCAAGTTCACCCAGAAGGGCACCCATACCTTCGCCGTGGACCGGGGTGATGCACACAGCAGGCGCAGCGTCATCAATCTGGAAATGGACAACAAGGGGCTTTCCACATTGACCCTGCGCGTCGGCGGCGAAGCGGTGTTGTTCGCACAGGGGAAGATAGACATTCCCTGACCGGCACGCTGCCGGAAAGACTGGGCATGGTTCATGTGTGCTGGATCTCCCGGCGTTGCTGAAGCAGCTATTTTGATACCCTGATCGTGTATTGTCCGGTTCCGGAAGTCGAATAGTAGTGACGAATCTGCACGTAATAGTCCGCCGGCATCAGGTCGGCGACGATTTTTGAATTCCGGCCCACGCCGCCATCGTCGTCTTCGGCAATCAACAGCGTCTGGCTGTCCGGGCCGAAAAGCTTCATGACGACATCGGTTTCACCGCCCGTCTCGATGGTATGTCGGCCAGGCGACGTGACGGTAAACTTGAACAGATCCTCTTCGCCGGGTTTGCCGATATCCGCCTGTACGCCCGAAGTATCGACGACGGGCAGTTCGACGGCGTCCGCCAGCGCCGGCGGGTAGGCATCGGCGCTGGCGATGAAGGCCTTGTCCAGATCGGACAGCACATGGTTCGCCTTGGTGCCCTCGCCATTCAGTACCCAGCTGTCGGGAAAGAAGTACAGCATGATGGATTCGGGATCGAACTCAGTGCCTTTGATCTGATCGACGGAGTATTTGTTCAGGACATTGTGCCGGATCTGCGCTTCCGTCCAGTTGTTGGGTGGGCCGCTGAGATCTCTGATGACGGCTTCTTCGTTCCACTGGATGCCGCCCAAGGGGCTCTGGTGCTCGTGGGCGAGACCGATGGCATGGCCGAATTCATGGGCGGCGGTCCCGCCATCGAGAAAGCCCAGGTTCATGGTCGGCTGGTCGCGGGGGATGTTCACGGCATCGGTGCCGAGATAGGACCAGGCGCCATCGTTGTCATTGAAGCTGATGCGGATTTCCGCATCCGGGGCATCATTGAAGTCGAAACGCAGGTTGGCGTGCTCGGTCCACCAGGAGGCCTGTTCCCTGGTAATGGCCTTTTGCCGTTCCGAGCCCTCCATAAATCGTACCCGCAGATTGGAGCCATTGATCCACAATTTGCGGAACAGGACAATCGCACGGGCCGGTCCGCCCCCTGCCGGCATCATCACGCGTTGAGGACGGTTCAAATC
>JANEMG010000072.1 GCA_024511045.1 Gammaproteobacteria bacterium
CTGCCAGCCTCCTGGTAAGCAACCGACTCAGCGGCACCCTGCTCCATTTTCGCCGCCGCGAGCGCCCGTACCGGCTCCCATAAAAAGGCAGCCAGCAGAAAATAAGGCGTCACACCTTTCCCGGCCGCTATCCGGGTATCGGTATTCTGCAGGGCTTTGACGATAAACAGCTTGGGAAAGCCGTGGTCCTCTTCCATCAGACAGGCATCGGTGGCCGGAAAAAGAATCTGGAAAAGCCCATAGTGCCGGAGCATTTCATAGGTTTGCAGCGCATATCCCGATAAAAAAAGCTTCAGGACCTCGTCATACAGCCTGGCCGATGGAATGCTGGAAAGCAGCCCGGCCATTTTCTCGATGGGCTTTTCGCAGTCCGGATGCAGCATGAAACCCAGTTTCACCGCGAAGCGAATGGCGCGCAGCATGCGCACCGGATCCTCATGGTAACGGGTCGCCGGATCACCAATCAGGCGCAGCACGCCGGCGCGATGGTCCGCCATGCCATCGACATAATCCACGACCGAAAAATCCCGAATATTATAATAGAGCGCATTGACGGAGAAATCCCGCCGCCAGACATCCTCCTCGATCGTCCCGTAGACATTGTCCCGCAGCAGCCGCCCCTTCTGCTGCACGCGCTCCTGACTGCCTTTTACCGCCGTGGTGCCCCGGAATGTCGCAACCTCGATGATTTCCCTGCCAAAGTGCACATGCGCCAGGCGAAAGCGTCTGCCTATCAGGCGGCAATTGCGAAACACCTGTCTGACCTGTTCCGGCCTGGCATCAGTCACCACATCGAAATCCTTGGGCTCCCTGCCCAGCAGCAAATCCCGGACACAGCCTCCCACCAGATAGGATTCATACCCGGATTTTTTCAGACGATATAAAACCTTCAAGGCATTTTCGCTGATTTGCGAACGGGAAATATTGTGCTCCGCGCGCGTATAGATTACGGGTTCGGTATGACGCGGGCGTTTTTTGTCGGTTTTGATGATTTTCTTTATGAACTTTAAAATAATGCTGTTTTCCTTTTTTCTTTGCTATTGCGGCACTGCCGACCCATCGACTGTTTTTCTGTCCTGTGTACTGGCGAGCCCCCCCTGGCTGCAGGCTGGCCAGACCCTGCGGCAGTCTGTCAGAATCCGTTTCAGCCACGACACATTCCATTCCGGACCGTTGCCGACACTATCTCCGCTCCGTCACCAGCCGATGGCGGCTATAACCGGTGCGTTTTCCGCATACATCATATCACCATGATGAATCGCAGCTCAATTACAGGATTCTTTTACATCTCCCTGGAGGATATAGTAGAATTCCCATCTAATTTTACCCTGGTGCATTTCAGACTCGGCTTCCCAACGATTTACAGCCAGACCAAGATTCATACCGGCCGGACTGCAAATCCTGAAGATTGGAGCCTGGTACCGGTCCAAGCCCTACCGTAATTGATTGGAAAAAATTATGTGCAAAAATTTTTTAACTGTATTGATCGACCACCCTTTTTTGACCAGTATTTTCGTTTCCGACCTGCTGGTGCTGTTATTACATAAACCGCCGTTCATCTTCGCTCTGTTGATGACGGCGGGACTCATCGCCATCAGCGTTTTCTACGGCCAGAAAATGGCCGCCCTGAAAAGATAATTGACCCGCAAATCAAATCCCGGCTGCAGTGATGCCTCGCCGGGTTTTTTTCGGCGCTTCGCCGCCATCTGCTATGACGCCCTGCTGCTGATCGCGGTATTGTTCTTCGCCACGGCATTGATACTCCCCTTCAATTCCGGGGAGGCCTTTACCAGCAATCAGATCTACTACCCCGCCTATCTGCTCCTGGTCAGTTTTTTTTATTTTGGCTGGTTCTGGACGCATGGCGGCCAGACCATCGGCATGCGCTCCTGGAAAGTCAGAATCCTGAACGACCAGCGGCAGCCGATATCCTGGCGGCAGGCCGTGGCCAGATTTCTCTGGTCAATCGTTTCCTGGCTGGCCTGCGGCCTTGGCTACCTGTGGATTTTCGCCGACCGGTCAAAACGCGCCTGGCATGATCGCCTTTCCCACACCCGGCTGTTTGTCATCGATAAAACGACCTGAGACGGCAACAGGCTGTTCCAGGCGGCATGCCCCGTTCAGCGCAACCGGCTGATGGCATAGACGGCACCGGTAAAAACGATGGCGCTGGGAAAAACCGCCACCAGCATGGGCGGCAAATCATAGACCAGACCGACATGTCCGGCGATCTTGTCCGCGATCTTGAAGCCCATGCCGAAAAGAATGCCGATCATCATCCGCACGCCGGTCCCTCCACCCCGCCTGAAGCCCATGACAAACGGCGCCGCGACCAACAGCATGACGATGGTGGTCAGGGGATTGACCACCCGTCCCCAGAAAGCCAGTTCAAAATTGGTCGATTGTTGATCGTTGTCCTTGAGAAACTGAATATACATGGCCAGATCATAGAGGGAGAGATCATCCGGTTCCACGACGACGATATCCAGCAAATCGGGATCGACCGAGGACTGCCACTCCATCGTGGCAAAGTGGCTGGCAAAAATTTGTCGCGCGGACACCTCGGACTCCCTGACCCCCTCCAGCCTCCATTTACCGGAGCCAATATAATGCGCTTCCTGCACATGGCGCATCAGCCGAAGCCGATGTCGCTCGTCCAGTTCGAACATACGCACATCGGCAACCCGGCCCTTGGCCAGATTTTTCCGGATATTGATGAAGGTATCACCGTCCCTCAGCCACAGGCCATACAAGACATTCTTCATCTCGAACTTTTGGTCCTTCGCTTCGGCACGCAGGGATTTGGCGGTAACCTGCGTGGTGGGCGCGATCAATTCACCCACGACAATGGATAGCGATACCAGGACCAGCCCTGCCAGCAGCACCGCCTTGATCAGGCCAAACAGGGACACGCCGGAAACCCGCATCGCCACCAGTTCCCGATTATTGGCCATGGCCCCAAGGACGAAAAGACTGCCCAGCAATGCCGCAGACGGCATCAGCTCGTAAAAGACTGCCGGCGAAGTCAGTGCCAGATAGACCAGGATATCCTTCAAGGCATAACCGCCCTCCCCCAGATCCTTGACTTCATCGGCAAACGTGAACAGGTTGTACAAGGTCAGCAGTAAAAACACGGCGATCAACGACCCCTTCAGAATCTCCCGCACGATATACCCGGTTAAAACATTCATGCCGACCACCTGCCGGTCATATGCATGAACAGCCATCTGCCGCCGTAGTATTTGCCCACCAGCAAGGCGATGATCAGCAACATCAGGCCGTAGATCCAGAAATAACCGAACCCGACGGGAACATCGCCATTGGCGACCCAGCTCTGAGTGGCCTTTTGCAGGTTGGCATAGCAAAAATAGATGCCAAAGGCGGTCAGGATATTGCCGTACACCCCGCCTCTGGGCGAAATCTGCGCCAGAGGGACGGCCAGGGCGCTGAGCACCAGAATACCCAGTGGAATGGCCAGCCGACGCTGCAGTTCGGCAATGTCGCGCAGATCATCGGACTGCCATAGCCGGGAGGTTGGCACGGACCAACGGTCCTGCTTGACGGCGATGCCTTTTTCTTCGAGGCGCAACGCGTACTCCGTAAAATATTCATTGATGAAATTCACTTCTCCGGGAACCCCCTGAATGCGCTCGCCATGCATCAAAACGATATACCGCCCCCCCGGCAAATCCCTGATTTCCCCACTATCCGCGCTGATGACCCCCGAAGTGCCATGATCCATGGTATGCACGAAGACATTTTGCAACCGGCCATCGGCGGCAATCTCCTGCACATAGAAAACCACGTCCCCCTGGCTGTATTCACTGAAGCGGCCGGCGCTGACGCCGCGCAAATCGGCGCTTTTACTGTCTTCCTGAATCAATTGCTGGATGGTCACTTCCGCCCAGGGCGCGGTAATCATCACCCACCAACTGGAGGCAAGACTCAACGGCAGCACACAAAGCAAAACGGCGCGATACAAGACGCCGATGCCCATACCGGCCGAAGACAGCGCCGACATTTCCTGGTCTCTGTACATTCTGCCAAGCACCATGATGACCGCCACGAAGACGGCCACCGGCAGGAAGGAGACAGCAATGGAAATCGTTTTCAGGCCCATGATGGTGAGCACGGTATCGCTGGAAATCTGGCCTTTGACGGCCTGACCCAGGATACTGATGAATTTCTTGCTGACCAGAATGGCAACGATGACGACCAGCACGGAAATAATGGTTTTCAGCAAATCCAGCGCAATCAGTCTGTCGATCACCGTGATCAACCGTCTTCTCGCCATCACGCCCTGCCCGCCGGGATGCAGGATAATAGCACTTTGCCCTTGCCCGCTTCCCCCCTGTGAATGCAGCCGTGCCGCCCCACGCGATACAGCGGGATGCCGAAAAAACAATGCCGCCGCGGCGTCAATAAACAATCAATTTTCATGGGTAAACAGTATATAATTGGTGGCTCGAAAACGAAGTGCTGCCCATAAGCCTGTAAACGACCGCAGCTTCGAAACAGAGATGTGCCGGCAACCATAATAATTCAGGCTGCCGGCAATCAGGGAATAAAAAAATTGCATTGGCAAACCCGCGATCCACATCCGGGCAAGACAACTGTCCTTCTGGATCAAAAACACCTTTGAGCCTGGTTCAGCTCCATGAGTTCCAGGATAATAGACCCTAATTCAGCAATCAAACGGTATTTTTATGGAATATTCTATCGAAAGCGCGCCGCTAGACAAACTACAATACGACTGCATCATCGTTGGTGTGTACGAAAATCAGGAACTCAGTCCCTTCGCACAGGAAATCGACCGGCAAACCGATGGCCTGATCACCCAGACGCTCGCCCGCGGGGATATCGAAGGCAAAAACAGTGAAACATTGTTGCTGCAGCTGGTTCCTTCCGATGCCTACGGCTTCTCCCGCCTGCTGCTGGTCGGCCTGGGCAAAATGCAGCCGCTGCCAGCCAGAAAATACCGCAAGGCCCTGTCCGCTGCGGCAAAATGCTGCAAAGACCATGCCCTGCAGTCTGCCACCTGCGCCCTGGCTGACAGCGATGTCAAGGATCGGGACTGGACCTGGAAAACCCGGCAGATCGTGGAGATGTTCGAAGATGCCTGCTACCAGTTCACGCTGCTGAAAAGCGAGAACATCAAAAAAATCAAACTGGCGGCCTTGCAAATCGTCGTCCCCGAGGAACACCATCAAGCCGCCGAACAGGGACTTCAGCAGGGCAAGGCCATCGCCGATGGCATCAGCCTGGCCAAGGAACTTGCCGACCTGCCCGGCAACATCTGCACCCCCACCTATCTCGCCGTACAGGCCGGCAAACTTGGCGACAAACATGACCAGGTATCGGTTTATGTTCTCGACGAAGAAGATATGGAGCAACTGGGCATGGATGCCTTGCTGTCCGTCTCCCGCGGCAGCCGTCAGCCCGCCAAGCTGATCACTGTCGAGTATCGGGGCGCGGAGCGCGGCGGCAAACCGGTCGTCCTGATCGGCAAGGGCCTGACCTTCGATGCCGGCGGCATATCCTTGAAGCCAAGCGCAAACATGGATGAGATGAAATACGACATGTGCGGCGGCGCGGCGGTACTTGGCTGCATCGCGGCGGCGGCATCGCTGCATCTGCCGATCAACCTGGTCGGTCTGGTACCATCGTCGGAGAATCTTCCCGACGGCGATGCCAACAAGCCGGGAGACATCATCACCAGCATGCTGGGCAAAACCATCGAGATACTCAATACCGATGCCGAGGGCCGGCTGATCCTCTGCGACACGCTGACCTATGCCAAAAAGTACGACCCGGAGGTGGTCATCGATCTGGCCACGCTGACCGGCGCCTGTCTGGTGGCCTTGGGCAGAATTCCCAGCGGCCTGCTGGGCAACGACGAACAGCTGTGCCGCGACCTGCAGTCCGCCGGCGATACCGCCTGCGATACGGTCTGGCAACTGCCGCTCTGGGAGGAATACCAGGAACTGCTGAAATCCAATTTTGCCGATCTGGCCAATATCGGCGGCCGCGATGCCGGAACCATCACCGCGGCTTGCTTCCTGTCCAATTTTGCCGAAGACTATCGCTGGGCGCACCTGGATATCGCCGGAACCGCATGGCGCACCGGGAAAGACAAAGGCGCCACGGGCCGCCCCGTACCGCTGCTGATGCAGTATCTGCTCGACCGGACCAATGCCTGAGGTCAGTTTCTATATTCTTTCCTCCGCGTCGGAACAGGAACGCTGCCTGTTTGCCTGCAAACTGGCGGAAAAAGCCTACCGCAGCGGCGAATACCTGTTCCTGCAGACCGGCTCGGAGCGGCAAAGCAGAATGCTGGACGATCTGCTCTGGACATTCCGCGCCGGAAGCTTTGTTCCCCATCAAATCTACAGCGGCGAGGTGCCGGCAAATGCCAACCGCATTCTTATCGGCACCGGCGATGCCCCGCAAAACCGGCAAAAGATCATCGTCAACCTGTCGCCGCAACCCCCCGAAAATCTGCAGCAGACAGAACGCATTCTGGAAATTCTCAACGCCGATGAAACGATAAAACAGGCTGGCAGGCAACGCTACCGCCATTACCAGCAACTGCAACTGGCAATTACCACCCACAAAATGAACGGTTAGCGCCCATCAATCAATAGACGGGCAGCAACGAATCGCCTGCAGCCGATCGGCGCGACATCGCAGCGCTGCAGATTCACTAGCCACACAGCCGCCAGAGCATCGACTTCAAACCATAACGAAAAACGACACCATCCATGGACAAAACCTACGACCCCAAAGCAATTGAACAACGCTGGTATCAAACCTGGGAAGACAATGGCTATTTCGCCGCCAAAATGACCGGCGAACCCTACTGCATCATGATCCCTCCACCCAATGTCACCGGCAGCCTGCATATGGGACATGCCTTCCAGGATACCATCATGGATGCCCTGATCCGCTTCAATCGCATGCAGGGCAAGGCCACGTTATGGCAGCCGGGAACCGATCACGCCGGTATCGCCACCCAGATGGTCGTGGAACGCCTGATCGAGGCCGAGGGCAAGACCCGCCATGACTATGGCCGCGAGAAATTCATCGAAAGAGTCTGGCAGTGGAAGGAGGAATCCGGCGGCACGATCACCCGCCAGCTGCGCAGAATGGGGGCGTCCCTGGACTGGTCCAAGGAGCGCTTCACGATGGACGAGGGACTTTCCCGGGCCGTCCGGGAAGTGTTCGTCAGGCTCTATGAAGAGGGCCTGATCTATCGCGGCAAACGCCTGGTCAACTGGGATCCGGTGCTGCACACCGCGGTATCGGACCTGGAAGTACTTTCGGAAGAGGAAAACGGCAGCCTGTGGCACATGCGCTACCCGCTGGCCAACGGCACCGGACACCTGGTGGTGGCCACCACGCGCCCGGAAACCATGCTCGGCGACGCGGCGGTCGCCATTCATCCCAACGACGACCGCTACAAGCATCTGCTCGGTGAGTTTGTCGCATTGCCGTTGACCGGACGCCGCATTCCCATCATCGCCGATGAGCACGTCGACCCGGAATTCGGCACCGGCTGCGTGAAAATCACCCCGGCGCACGACTTCAACGACTACGATGTCTGGCTGCGCCACCGTGACATGAGCGCCATCCAGGAACTCCCCCATGGCGGCCTGATCAATATCTTCAGCGTAGATGCCGCCATCCGCGCCAATGCCGCCGATGAAGATCAGTTGATCCCGGAACGCTATGTGGGACTGGACCGTTTCGAGGCGCGCAAGCGCATCATCGCTGACCTGGATGCACAGGGTCTGCTGGAAAAAATCGTCGACCACAAGCTGATGGTGCCCCGCGGCGACCGGTCCGGCAGCGTCATTGAGCCGTTCCTGACCGACCAGTGGTATGTGAAAGTAGCACCGCTGGCAAAACCGGCCATCGCCGCCGTGGAAAACGGCGACATCCGCTTCGTTCCGGACAACTGGAAAAACACCTACTTCGAGTGGATGCGCAACATCCAGGACTGGTGCATTTCCAGGCAGATCTGGTGGGGACACCGCATCCCCGCCTGGTACGACGAACAGGGCAACATCTATGTCGCACGTACCGAGCAGGAAGTCCGGAGTACGCACAACCTGCCCGACGACCTGCCCCTGACCCAGGACGAAGACGTGCTGGACACGTGGTTTTCATCGGCACTCTGGCCATTCTCCACGCTGGGCTGGCCGGAGCGGACCCCGGAGCTGGAAAAATTCTATCCCACCAGCGTGCTGGTCACCGGCTTCGACATCATCTTTTTCTGGGTCGCACGGATGATCATGATGGGGCTCAAATTTATGGATGACGTGCCTTTCCGGGAAATCTACGTACACGGCCTGGTGCGCGACAGCGAGGGCCAGAAGATGTCCAAGTCCAAGGGCAATATTCTGGATCCCATCGACGTCATCGACGGCATCGACCTGGAAAGCCTGGTCAGGAAACGCACCTCGGGAATGATGCAGCCGCAGCTCGCGGAACGCATCGAGAGACTGACCAGGAAAAACTTTCCCGATGGCATCCCGGCCTACGGCACCGATGCCTTGCGCCTCAATTTCGCGGCCATGGCCACCACCGGCCGGGACATCCGCCTGGACAGCGGCCGTATCGAGGGCTACCGGAATTTCTGCAACAAACTCTGGAACGCCGCCCGTTATGTCTTGATGAACACCGAAGGCCAGGACAACGGCCTGTCCACCGGGCCCTGCCAGCACACACAGGCAGACCGCTGGATCGAATCGCGTCTGCAGCAGGTGATCGCAGCCACCACCGATGCTCTGAACAATTACCGGCTGGATCATGCCGCACAGAGCATCTATGATTTCACCTGGAATGAATACTGCGACTGGTATCTGGAACTGGCCAAGATAGCACTGCAGAGTGACGATCCAGCGCTGCAGCGCGGCACCCGAAAAACCCTGCTGAACATCCTGGAGCAGCTGCTGCGCCTGGCCCACCCCATCATTCCCTTCATCACCGAGGAAATCTGGCAGCGCATTGCACCACTGGCCGGCATCCAGGACGAGACCATCATGCTGCAACCCTATCCCAAGGCCGACGTCGGCAAAATCGACAAGGCGGCAATCGCCGACATCGAGTGGGTCTGTCTCTTATACACA
>JANEMG010000407.1 GCA_024511045.1 Gammaproteobacteria bacterium
TGATGAGGGCTTGCTGATCAGCATCGACAATGAGTTGATATTCATCCTCCTGTGGAAGATTGCCGTCATCAGGCTCGAGCTCACGTAGCTCAAGGCGTGGCTCGATGAAGGCGGCCTTGCAGTAGTTGTAAAACTCTTCGATGTACTTCTGCAAAAGCTCTGCCGCCATCTCCTGCCAGAGATGGACATTGGAAAAACTGTCCAGTGTCATCTTCCCGGAAGGGGTAACAAGGCGATACCAGGTTCCATCTTCAAGCAATGGGCGTATTGCTGATTTGGCGATATTCAGGTTGTGCCAGGTACGTTCGCGCTTGAATTTTTCCAGCCTGAAGAACAGATCATCATAGTCAAGATAAACGAGATGGTTGTTTGAGAAGGTGCTTGACTCTTTCTTACCGACTTGACTTCCCTGTTTGGATTCTAACGACTGGATTCTCGGGTACCAATCAATTTCAATCAGTTTTTGACGCAGCTTATCAGGCACCTGGCCAAAAACCGGAACCGCCCCATCGCGTTTGAAGTCGTACTCCCGGCCATCGCCGCGCTTTCGGCGAGGGCGCAGTACCTTGAGACGATGCCCGAATTCATAGGTGACGTTGAGGGGGATGGTGTAAACATCCTTCTGGTCATTTTTAGGCAATTCCTCCTCTTCAAGGAACTTGCGGAACCGTTCCATGAAGTCCGCTTCGATGCCGAAGACATTCAGTGTTTCGACGTACTGGATGTATTCTGGCTGGCGGGCAGGCGTGGCAAAACCGCTACGCTGGAGCGACCAGTTATGGCCTTTCAGACGAACGCCGCGTCCGAATAGCTGGATAATCTGTGCGCCTTCGCTCTTGCCAACATGCATGAGACCGAGTGTGCTGACACGCCAGCAGTCCCAGCCTTCGACAAAGCGCTTTGAGCCGATCAGAAGATTGATCGGAGAGGAAGAGATGTTGATCTGCCCGAAAAGGGTTTCAGAAAACTCCGACTCCAGGACCGAGACGTTGTCGAAATTCTGTGCGGCGATATGCGAGGCGAGGCCGGAGGCATCGCCGACATTGATGAGGCCAAAAGGGGTTTCAGCCTGGCCGACCCGAAGCATGATCTCATTCTCATCGCCCTTGATACGGGCAATGGATAATTGCCCGCCTGCAGTGTTCTGGAACAGCTTGGCCAGAATATCCTGTAATAGATCCTGCACACTCCAGCCTTCGCGCAAGAGCAGGTGTTGGAGATAAACAAAGCTGCCCGCGAAGATATCGCCGCCGTTTTCATCGAGCAGGCCGGTCTGTTGTGCATTGCCGGTTAAAAGCCGCTCGATTTCGGTGGCTGAGGCGGCCTGATCCTTGAGAAAACCTGCAAAAAACGAGATGATCATTCCCACATCAGAAACAGTGGATTTTTCTGCCTTGGTGCCGGTCGCCTTGGTTACACTGGATCCTACGAAGACCCAAAGCGGCTTTTCGATATTGTAGGCGGCATAATTCCCATGTTTATCCTCATACAGCTTGAGCTGCTGGTAAAAAGACAGCAGGCAGGCTGTGAGGTAGGAGAATTGCAGTTCCTCGAAGGTGCGAGGCAGGTTGAAGATTCGGTAGTCTTTTCCGTAGCCGTCTTCGTAGAAATAGCGGTAGGAATAATCAAACAGGATGGCCTTGGCATAAGCCTCTTCAATATCGGCGCGTTTTGCGGCACTCACAGCTTCTTTGAAGGTGGCTGAATACTCGAACACAAAGCCTTTTTCAGACAGACGGGCACGGCTTTTGAACCAACCATGTTCCTCTTTACTACCCATACCCCGGTGTCCTTCATCAACCAGCAGCAGGTTCTGATCGCCGAGATTTCGAGTGGCGATGGTGTTGGGGCCGTCCGTGTCCCCCAGCTTGGTGATCTCGGTATAGTCCACCTGCCGCAGGCCGCTCTTGCTAGAGGAGAACAGGTCGCCATTGTCGGTCATCAGCCTTTCGACACGAATGCCACTGCCTTGCAACTCGCGTTCATGCTGCGCCGAGAGCCCCTCGTTCGGGGTGATCAGCACGGTACGGGTGAGATCGTGCTTCAAGGGCGAGCCCTGAGCGTAATGGCGGAACTGCAGAAAATTTACGTGCATCAGCAGCGTCTTGCCGGACCCGGTCGCATTTTGCAGGCAGAGCTTGTTCAGATCCTCCAGGTCGTAGGGCGTGATGCCGGTTTCATAACCCGCATTCGTCCAATAGTCATTGAATAACGCAATGTAGCCATTCAGTTGTTCCAGCAAGGCATCGCGGTCGGCGAAGAACCGGTCGAGATAGATTTCCGCTGTTAATCAGCGTGCAAAACTGACCAGGAATTGGGGGGAAACAGCGTCGAATTTTGACCACCCCCTGAAGTCTGTCATCCTCCGGTTTTTTGCCGGAGTAACCTGGGAT
>JANEMG010000073.1 GCA_024511045.1 Gammaproteobacteria bacterium
GTACGAAATGATCCCGTGCAACAGCAGAGATCCCTGTGACAAAGGTATACAATCAGCGGCAAAGCACATAAAATTAAAGTATAATCCTGTTTACCATCGCCTCAGGTAAAACCAGACGCATGGAATAGTCAACTAAAATGCAAATCAGCCGCACACCGATCAACGCCTACATCCCGGCAGGAACCAGGCAGCAGCCCGAACCTGTCAGGCTCACTGGCGTGCAGGAAATAAAGCGGGACCGTGGTGATGAACCGCAGCAGCCGCCCGGACAAGCGACGCAACAGGAACGGCAGCCGCATTCCCTGCCGCCACAGGAGATCGCCAAAACTGTCCAGAAAATCAGGGCCGGAAGCATATACCGGCAGACCAGAATAAACTTGATGCTGCCATCGACATGCGCATCCAGAGAGCGATCGGCGCCTATACCGAAGAACTCTACCAACCCGTCCAGGAACAGCTGTCCCTTCTTGCCGGCATCGATCTATACGTCTAACTGCCACTTTCCGGTAATCACCATGAAACAACTGCTCGATTTCTTTCCGATCATTTTATTTTTCATCGCCTTCAAGCTCTATGATATCTATGTCGCCACCGCCGTGGTCATCGTCGCGACATTGCTGCAGGTGGGCTTCGTCTGGTTCAAATACCGCAAGGTCGAAACCATGCAGTGGATTACCCTGGGCTTGATCCTGGTCATGGGCAGCATGACCATCTACCTGCAAGATGAAGCCTTCATCAAATGGAAGCTGACCATCGTCGAATGGCTTTTTGGCTTCGCCTTTCTGGGCAGCCAGTATATTGGCAAAAAGCCCTTTGTTGAGAGAATGATGGGCGGCAACCTGGAACTGCCGGAGCCGATCTGGAGGCGCCTGAATTTCTTCTGGGCGATGTTCTTTCTCGGTATTGGCTGCATCAACATCTATGTCATGTACAATTTCGACACCGCCACCTGGGTCAATTTCAAGACCTTCGGCGTACCCGGCCTGATGTTTGCCTTCATCATTCTGCAGGTCATCTTTTTAAACAAGTACATTCCCGATACGAAGGAGGAGTAACAAAGTGCTCTATGCAATATTCAGCGAAGATGTCGAAAACAGCCTGGCCAGGCGGCAGGCTGCCAGGCCCGCACATATCCAGCGCCTGCAGGAGCTGCAGGACCAGGGCCGGCTGATACTGGCGGGCCCGCACCCTGCCATTGACAGTGAAAACCCCGGCGATGCGGGATTCACCGGCAGCCTCGTGATCGCTGAATTCGACAGCCTGGATGAGGCGCAGGATTGGGCCGGCAAAGACCCCTATCTTGAATCCGGCGCCTATGCCGGTTTCAAGGTCAAACCCTTCAAAAAGGTGTTTCCGCAATGAGCGCCGAACAAATCAGGAAACGCCTCAGCGAGGCTCTGCACCCCGAGGAGATCGAAGTGCAGGACAACAGCCAGGCCCATGCCGGACATGCCGGCGTGCAGCAAAGCGACGGCGGCCATTATCATGTCCGCATCGTTGCCCGGGACTTTGCCGAAAAGACCCAGGTTCAGCGTCATCAACTGGTCTATCGCGCGCTGGGCGAAATGATGAAAAACCAGATTCATGCATTGGGAATCGATGCTTTCACCCCTGAAGAAAACAACCTAAGGAAATAATTGACAATGAAAATAAAACCCATCTCTCTGTTGCTCCTCAGCGCCGCACTGACTGCCGGCTGTGAAATCCAGAAAACCGACACTGCCGGGTCAGGCCCTGCAATCAGCAAAAGCGAAGCCATCGCGGAAGTCAATGGCAGCCTGATCAGCAAGGCCGCGCTGGAAATGCTGAAACAGGACATCGCCAAGCGCGCCCCGGGACAAAGCATCCCCGAGGAGAAGCTGGTCGAGGAACTGGTACAGCGCGAAATTCTGGTACAGCAGGCCATCGAGAAGGGCTTGGACAAATCGCCTGATTTTCAGACCCGCCTGGATGCCATCAGAAAATCCCTGCTCACCCAGGCGCTGCTGGAAGATTATCTGAAAACCAACCCGATCACCGACGAAGACCTGAAAGCCGAATACGACAAGCTGGTCGGCCAGGAGAGCGGCAGCGAATACAAGGCCCGTCATATCCTGGTGAAAACGGAGGACGAAGCCAAACAGATCATTGCCGAACTGGACAAGGGCGCTGACTTCGCCGAACTGGCCAAGAAAAAATCGACCGGTCCTTCCGCAGCCAAAGGCGGCGACCTGGGCTGGTTTGCACCGCAGCAGATGGTGCCGCCATTTTCCGAAGCGGTGATCGCCCTGGAAAACAACAAATACACCAGCGCCCCGGTACAGACGCAGTTCGGCTGGCATGTGATTCTCCGGGAGGATTCCAGAAGCAAGAACCCGCCTCCCTTCGACGCCATCAAGGAGCAACTGCGTCCGCTGGTGGAACGCAGGAAAGTCCAGGAATTTATTGCCCAGCTGCGCAAGGACGCAAAAGTGGAAATCCTCACCCCTCCGGCCGAACAGCAGCAACCCGAAGCGGAAGCGGCAGAGAGCGAAAAGCCGGCAACGGAAGCTGAGCAGCCTCCAGCAGCCGAACCGGCACAGCCGGCAACTGAATCGGCCCCTGCAGCTAAACCCGCTGCGAGCGCCGACACGCCCGCTGCCGAAGCAGTACAGGCTGTCGATGAAAAAGCCGCAACGGCTACCGCCACTGAAGCCGAGGAAAAAGCTGACGACCAATAACCGCAACAACGGCTCGGCACAACGAAAAAGGGCGATTGCAATCGCCCTTTTTTTCGTTTGTAACTACTCACCCATAGTAAAAGAAGCCCCTATGGGTGGTCTGTGGAGGAAGTGTCTTTGGCAGGGATGCCAAAGTCAAGCCGACAGGGATGTATTCACGGCGTCTTCCGGAACAGACTACCCATAAGGGCCCGAGTAGTTACTTTCGTTTAATCATTTCCACAGGCTGGGGACATTGGTCATCAATGGACCGCGCATCTCTCTGCTGCAAGGCTTTTCAACCTCGCCGGCCAGGGCTAAAGCCCCGCTTCCGCCAGATCATCGAATCCGAACAAAGGGCATGTGCCGTCGAAGCAAATGAATACCTGCCTCGAGGTTGCTTCTTTGCGCTCAGCTGATCTTCTCGAGATACTGCAAAATCAACTGTACACTGCGTCTGCCCTGATATTCGTTGACATCCAGTTGATAGGCTGCCCTGATCTGCCTGACACCGAGCCATTCTTCCACCCCTTCCAGATGGAAGGCGATGGCATCGATGAGCAAATCGTCGAAGGGCAGCCGCAACACCAGCTTCAAATGATGCTGCCCGACGATTCGCGACTGCACGACATCGAAGACGCCATCGAAGGCAGGTTCGGGAAACTCCTGTCCCCAGGGTCCGGCCTGACGCAGCAGTTCGGCAAACTGCAGCGTGATGTCCTGGGCCGACAACTCGCCATCGGTGACGACTTTCTGTTCCAGGTCGATATGCCGCAGCTGCCTGCCGACCATTTCATCGAAGGCTAGCGCGAAGGCCGGGTAATCGTGCATCTCCAGCGCCAACCCCGCCGCCATGGCATGGCCACCGAATTTCTGCAATATTTTTGGATGCGCTGCGGCTATATCGCTCAATACATCGCGAATGTGCACGCCCGGTATGGACCTGGCGGAGCCCTTGATCTCGCCATTGTCCGCAGGGGCAAAGGCGATCACCGGTCGATGCAGACGATCCTTGATGCGCGAAGCGAGAATGCCGATGACCCCTTGATGCCAATTCTCGTCATACAAGCAGACACCGGCTGACACATGCTTGTCATCGAGAACCTGCATAGTGTCCAGCAACGACAACGCCTCGACCTTCATCTGCCCTTCGATTTCCCGACGCTCCCTGTTCAGGTCGTCCAGCTTTCGGGCAAACCGCATGGCCTCCTGCGCGTCGTCGGCCAGCAGGCACTGAATACCCAGTGCCATATTCTCAAGGCGCCCGGCCGCGTTCAACCGGGGTGCCAGGGCGAATCCCAGATCTGCCGTGGTCATGGCAGCCTGATTTCGGCTGGCGACCTCGATCAAGGCTTTGATACCAGGATGGCAGCGGCCGGCACGTATCCTCAGCAAGCCCTGCTGCACCAGAATCCTGTTGGTGTAATCGAGAGGGACGACATCGGCAACCGTACCCAGGGCGACATAATCCAGCAATTGCCCCAGATTCGGTTCACTGACCTGCATTTCCTCAAACCAGCCCTGCTCGCGCAACCGGCTTCTGAGAGCCATAAGGATATAGAAAATCACCCCGACCCCGGCCAGCGCCCCTCCCGGAAAGCGGTCTTCGGGCAGATTGGGGTTGACGATGGCATCGGCTTCGGGCGGTTCATCGCCAGGCAAATGGTGATCGGTGATCAGCACCGTCAGGCCCAGTGATTTGGCCAGTCTGACGCCCTCGATGCTGGAAATGCCATTGTCCACGGTAAGCAACACCTCGGGCTGACGTTGTTTCAGCAGCGCGACGATTTCCGGGGTCAGTCCATAGCCATACTGGAAACGGCAGGGCACGATGAAATCCACCTGCTCGGCACCGAGAAGCTTCAAGCCCTGCATAGCCACGGCGCAGCTGGTGGCGCCATCGGCATCGAAATCGGCGACGATCAACAGCTTTTTCTGCTGCCGGATTGCCGCAGCGAGTTTTTCCGTCATCGCATCGATGCCGGTCAACAGCCAGGGCGATGGCAGATTACCCAGGGAATGGTCCAGTTCGGCGCTGAATTTGATGCCCCGGGAATGATAGATTCGCTGCAATACCGGATGCAGATGGCGAAGCTGGTCCGTCACTTGCTGCACGGGACGGGATACGATTTTTTTGCTGGCGGCAGCGACAGACATGTTGAAATCTCCAGCGGGAGAAAAGGCGATTATGCGGCTTTGCCGCGAAAAAAAACCGCCTCTGAAAAGGGCGGTTTGCTGGTTTCAGCACAGTAAAGCAGTTCCCGTTGATAATTGATGGGATGTGCCGGCATCAACAATGGCCTCAGGCGATTGATAATGAAAAAAGGTAACTACTCGGGCCCCTAAGGGTAGTCTGTTACGAAAAAAGCAGCAAATCGCATTTGCTGCTTTCCTTTTTTAAACCCCCCATGGATAGGTGTTTACAGACGCCAACAAAGTCCAGCCGGTGCCTTGGCCACTCTGCAGAAATTGCAGAAACAGCGCTTCCTTTCGGGTCGCTTACAGCCGATCCAGTATTGCCGACTTCACCGCATCCAGATTGGCATCGATGGTAATGGGTTTTTCGGTGCACTGGCGGATGGCAGTATCCGGATCCTTCAGTCCATTGCCGGTCAGGGTGCAGATGATTTTGCTGCCCTCGGGAATGTTGCCTTCGGCCAGATCATGCAACGCACCGGCCAGGGACGTTGCCGATGCCGGTTCACAAAAGATACCCTCCTGGGATGCCAGCAGCTTCTGGGCATCGAGAATCTGCTGATCGGTGAAGCTTTTGAACCAGCCGCCCGACTCCTTCTGCGCAGCCCAGGCATAGTCCCAGGACTGCGGGTGACCGATGCGTATCGCCGTGGCGATGGTTTCCGGATTGTCGATCATTTTTCCGGCTATGAAGGGCGCCGCGCCGGCAGCCTGATAGCCGCACATCACCGGCCGTGAATCCACCACTGCCGGCAGCGCATCAGTGCTGGATGCGTATTCCCTGTAACCCTGCCAGTAGGCGGTAATATTGCCGGCATTGCCCACCGGCAGACAATGGTAGTCGGGGGCGCAGCCTAGTTCGTCGATGATTTCGAAGGCGGCGGTTTTCTGCCCTTCGATACGATAGGGATTGATGGAATTGACGATGGTCACGGGCGCGTGGTCGACGATTTCCTTGACCAGTTGCATGCCGTCGTCGAAATTGCCCCGGATCTGCATGATCAGCGCCCCGTACAGCATGGTCTGGGCGAGCTTCCCCAGGGCTATCTTGCCTTCCGGGATCAGCACGAAGGCGCTGATCCCGGCCCGCGCCGCGTAGGCTGCCGCGGATGCCGAAGTATTGCCGGTGGACGCGCAGATGATTGCCCGGCTGCCTTCTTCCACGGCCTTGGTCACCGCCATGGTCATGCCCCGGTCCTTGAAGGAACCGGTCGGATTCAGGCCTTCGAATTTGACGTAAAGTTGGACATCTTTTCCAATCACACCCGGTATGTTGCGCAGCCGGATCAATGGCGTATTGCCTTCCGCCAGACTGATCAGCGGTGTGTCGTCAGCGACTGGCAGCCTTTCCCTGTAGCGTTCGATCAAGCCGGAGTATTTGTTTTTCAATGCCATGATTTGTTTTTATCCCAATGTTTCGACGCGGATCCGGGTCACTTTGCCCGTTATGGTCGCTAAATTTTCTATTTCCGATATTGCCGCATTCATTTCCCTTTCCAGCGTTTTTTGCGTCAGCATGATCACCGGCAGCGTCGTTTCCCCGGCAACCGGCTCTTTCTGGATGATCGCTTCGATGCTGATGTGATGGTCGGCGAGTATTCGTGTGATATCGGCCAGCACGCCGGGTCTGTCTTCGGCCTGCAGACGCAGATAATAGGCCGTTTCCACCCGCTCCATGGGCAGCACCGGAATATCTGCCAGGGCATCGGGCTGGAAGGCCAGGTGCGGGACCCGGTTTTCCGGATCGCTGGTCAGCACCCTGACCACGTCGATGACATCGGCGACCACCGCCGATGCCGTCGGATCGGCTCCGGCTCCGGTGCCATAGTACAGAGTGGGGCCGACGGCATCACCTTTCACAAGCACCGCATTCATTACCCCGTCGACATTGGCGATCAGGCGCCTCTCCGGAATCAGGGTCGGATGCACGCGCAATTCGATGCCGGCAGCGGTTTTTCGAGAAATACCCAGATGTTTGATGCGGTAACCCAGTTGCTCGGCGTAGGTGACATCTGAGCGGGTTATTTCGGCAATGCCTGCGGTATACACCTTGTCGAACTGCAGCGGGATGCCGAAGGCGATCGACGCCAGAATGGTCAATTTGTGGGCGGCATCGATGCCTTCCACATCGAACGTCGGATCCGCCTCGGCATAACCCAGCTGCTGCGCCTCGGCCAGCACATCGGCGAAATCACGGCCCTTGTCGCGCATTTCCGTAAGAATGAAGTTGCCGGTGCCATTGATGATGCCCGCCAGCCATTCGATCTGATTGCCGCTGAGTCCCTCCCGCAGCGCCTTGATGATTGGTATGCCACCGGCAACCGCCGCTTCAAAGGCAATCATCACGCCAGCGGCGCTGGCCTTGTCGAAGATCTCGTTGCCGTGCAATGCAATCAATGCCTTGTTCGCGGTCACCACATGCTTGCCATTGGCTATCGCCTGCAGCACCAGGTCCTTGGCCAGCGTATCGCCGCCAATCAGTTCCAGAACGATAGCGATTTCGGGATCGGCAATGATTTGATAAGGATCGGTGGTCAGAACGATTTCCCGGGTGTCGCAATTGCGCTGCCGTTGCAGATCTCTCGCCGAAGCCCGGGTAACGATGATTTCCCGTCCTGCCCGGCGGGCAATCTCTGCGGCATTACGCTTCAGGACATTGACTGCCCCTGCACCGACCGTGCCCAAACCCAACACGCCAATGTTAACCGGTTTCAAATTCGACTCCTAAAAGATAACAAAAACATCTGCTGAATCAGCGCCGCTCCCGCGCGAACGGCCATTATACCGCCTTGTCACGCTTCAGCATATCACGAATGCCGCGAATCGCCTGGCGGGTCCGATGCTCATTCTCGATCAGACTGAAGCGCACATGGTCATCGCCATGCTGGCCAAAACCGATACCCGGCGATACCGCCACTTTCGCATCGGCAAGCAGCTTCTTGGCGAATTCCAGCGACCCCATGGCGCGGTATCGTTCAGGGATAGGCGCCCAGACAAACATCGTCGCGCGCGGTTTTTCCACGGGCCATCCGGCGCTGGCCAGACCGTCGCAGAGCACATCGCGCCGGCTTTTGTAGGTATCGCAGATCTCCTGTACGCAATCCTGTGGTCCTTCCAGGGCGGTGATCGCCGCCACCTGGATGGGCGTGAACATACCATAGTCCAGATAGGACTTTATCCGCGTCAAAGCCGATACCAGCTGCTCATTGCCGCACATGAAACCCACCCGCCAACCGGGCATATTGTAACTCTTCGACAAGGAAAAAAACTCCACGGCAACATCGGTCGCGCCTTTGACCTGCAGTATCGAGGGAGCTTTGTAGCCATCGAAGACAATATCGGCATAGGCGATGTCGTGCACCACCCAGATACTGTATTCTCTGGCAACCTCGATGATTTTTTCAAAAAATTCCAGCTCGATGCATTGCGTGGTGGGATTGGCGGGAAAGTTCAGAACCAGCATTTTCGGCCTAGGCCAGGAATCGATGATGGCCTTGTGCAGTTCCTCGAAAAAATCCACCCCCGGCACCAGCGGCACATGCCGGAGATCCGCCCCGGCGATGACCACACCATAGGGATGTATCGGATAGGCCGGATTGGGTACCAGTACCACGTTACCCGGCCCCAGCGTCGCCAGCGTCAGATGCGCCAGTCCCTCCTTGGAGCCGATCGTGACGATGGCCTGGGTTTCCGGGTCCAGATCGACGTCGAAGCGTTTCTTGTACCAGGAACAGATGGCCTTGCGCAGTCTAGGTACCCCCTTGGACATCGAATAGCGATGCGTATTCTCCCGGATCGTCGCTTCGACCATTTTGTCGACGATATGCCTGGGCGTGGGCTGGTCGGGATTGCCCATGCCAAAATCGATGATGTCCTCTCCCGCGGCTCTGGCCTTTGCCTTCAACTCATTGACGATATTGAATACATAGGGTGGCAAACGACTGATTCTGTGAAACTGTTCCATGAGCGCTCTTGGTTGGGACTGCGTCCGGACTGGGAATTTGAGAAAATCTTGTCAATCTACTGGCTTTAGCCACTGTTGTCAAATTGACTCAGCCGGATCTTTCCGCTTTATCAATGC
Source organism: Gammaproteobacteria bacterium (assembly GCA_024511045.1). GTDB lineage: Bacteria > Pseudomonadota > Gammaproteobacteria > Methylococcales > Methylomonadaceae > JANEMG01. The sequence continues at coordinate 8,956 of JANEMG010000073.1, forward strand.
CATTTACTTTGGAGCCCACGCATGGAAAATGTTAAAATCGGCGTAGTCTAATCGCTCTGTACATGACAAAAAAATTATCGAGCACACAACGACAGATTATTACAAACTGGGTCTGGAAGGCTTGGTCGCAGTATTGAAATCATTATCAACAGTAGTTTTTTGGATGTCGTAA
>JANEMG010000408.1 GCA_024511045.1 Gammaproteobacteria bacterium
GCGGCTTTGGATGAGAATTTTGCCAGGGTTTGCCCCAAACCCGGCAATCCCCCCGGAAATTCTCTGGTCACTGTGCTGCTGCGCATGGTGGCTTGAATAATTTCTGGGAAACTTCAGGTTACCAAAAGAATTCACTACAGAATGGTGCAGCGCTTCATCGACCACCGCCAACAAACAGCAGTTCCTTATTTCAGATAGATATCGTAGCGCACCAGCTTGCCCTGGAAGCTCTCGTCTGGCGTACCTCCGAGGGGATCTGCATAGTCCGGACGCTTGACCACCACGCGTTTTCCGGCCGCCTGCCATGCCGCGGCAAAAAGCTGCTCGCGGTCTGCATCGTCGCCAAGCAGGTCGTGCAGGATGCGCATGGACTTTCTGGCCAGGGCGGATTTCTTGCGTTTCGGGGGGAACATCGGGTCCAGATAGATGCAGTCCGGTTTGCCTGACAGCACAGGCAGAATCTGCATGGCACTGCCGACCAGCAGCTGCGGCGGCGCGATGCCCAGTTCCTGCAGCCAGGGTTGTTCCGCGAGACGCCGCAGGCCGTCCTGCAGCAGTTCCGCCATGACCGGGGAGCGCTCGATGCAGAGTACTTCATAACCCATGCGGAAGATCTGGAAGCTGTCCTGACCCCAGCCTGCCGTGGCATCCACCACCAGCCGGGTCCTGTGGCCGATGGCCTGCGCCAGGGGACCTTTTTTCGGCGCTGGCCAGGAGCGCTGCTGCTCGCCGCGTACATCGAAATCTACGCTCAGGCCGCCGCGCCGCAGGCTGCCCTGCTGCAGCAGCGTCAGGCAGCCATCACGCCAGGCCAGGTAAAAATCCGCCTGTTTCCGGACTTCAGGCTCAAGGCTTTGCAGCAGGGGAACGGCCAGTCGCCGTGCCAGCTTCTCCAGCCATTGGCAATCACCCTGGCCCTCGTAAAGCACCGCAATCCTGGCGGGCTGCGATCTGTCTTCGTGTACCAAGGATGCTATTCCGTGGTCACCGCTTTCTGCTCGTTTTTCAGCGCCGCGTCCAGCGTGTGCCAGGCCAGCGTCGCACACTTGACCCGCGCCGGATACTCTCGCACGCCGGCCAGCACCGCCAGCTTGCCCAGCGCCTGCAGGTTGATTTCCTCGCTGTCGCTGGTGGTCATCTGGCGAAACTTCTCGAACAACTGCTCCGCTTCCTGCTTGGTGAGGCCCTTGACGATTTCCGTCATCAGCGATACCGACGCGGTGGATATGGCGCAGCCGGAGCCCTGGAAGCTGGCATCCTTGATGACGCCGTCCTCGACGTTCAGATACAGCGTCAGGCGGTCGCCGCACAGGGGATTGAAGCCTTCCACCTTGCGGTTGGCGTTCTCCATGACCCGGAAATTGCGCGGGTTTCTGTTGTGGTCGAAAATGACCTCCTGATAGAGGTCACGCAAATCTTCAAACATCAGGCAAATACCTCGATCAGCTTTTCGATGCCTTCCATCAGCACATCGATTTCCTGTTTCGTGTTGTATACGGCGAACGATGCCCTGGCCGTGGCCGGCACCTGGAAAAAGTCCATGACCGGCATCGCGCAGTGATGCCCGGCGCGCACCGCGATGCCGATGCTGTCCAGCATGGTGCCGATATCGTGGGGATGCACGCCATCCAGTACGAAGGACAGAATGGCGCCCTTCTGCTCCGCCTCGCCGATGATGCGCAGCCCGGGGATCTGCCTGGCTTTTTCCGTCGCGTAGAGCAGCAGTTCATGCTCGTAGGCGGCCAGCCGGTCCATGCCGATTTCGGTCAGGTAATCCACGGCCGCACCCAGCCCGATGGTATCGACGATGCTCGGTGTGCCGGCCTCGAACTTGTAGGGCAGGACATTGTATTCGGTTTCCTCGAAGGTGACCTTGCGGATCATGTCGCCGCCGCCCTGGTAGGGCGGCATCGCCTCCAGCAGCTGCTGTTTGCCGTACAGCACGCCGATACCGGACGGACCATAGAGCTTGTGCCCGGAGAAGGCATAGAAGTCGCAATCCAGCGCCTGCACATCGACGCTCATATGCGGCACCGCCTGTGCGCCATCGAGCAATACCGGAACATTCCTGGCATGGGCGGCGGCGATGATCTCCCGCACCGGGTTGATGGTTCCCAGAGCATTGGACATATGTCCGACCGATACCAGCCGGGTCCTGTCATTCAGCAGTTTCCCGAATTCCGGAAAAATCAGCTCCCCGCGGGTATTTATGGGTGCGACCCGCAGTACCGCGCCGGTCTGCTGGCAGAGCATCTGCCAGGGCACGATATTGGAATGATGCTCCATGGCGGTGATCAGGATCTCGTCGCCGGCCGCCAGGTTGCTCCGGCCGTAGCTCTGGGCGACCAGGTTGATCGCTTCGGTGGTTCCCCGCACGAAGACGATTT
>JANEMG010000409.1 GCA_024511045.1 Gammaproteobacteria bacterium
ATGAGCATATCATCGACTTGTCTTTGCAGATGCTTCAGACGTTCCAGAATCTTGCCGGCGAAGCGCTTCTGCTGCAGGACCGACAGGCTCCTGCTCTGGAGATGGGAGGTATAGAGCACCGCCGTGGACAGCGGTGTCCTGACCTGGTGCGCCATACTGGCCAGCATCTCCCCCATTGCCGACAAATGCTTCTGGCGCTGCACAAACGCCTGCATGTCACGCATTTCGCTGACATCGGACAACAAAACAATCTGTCCGGGTTCGTCATGCAAAGGACTGCTGTTGATGCTGACATGGCGACCGTCGCGCAACTGCCGTTCCTGGGGATTGTCGTATTCTGGAATAAACTTATCCCGCATCACGTCGACCCACAATTCGCCAAGCAGCGGCCCTTCCAATAATTTGCTCGCCACGGTATTGACATCGACTACCCTGGCATCCTCATCCAGAAGCACGACGCCGGCGGGCAGGGCTGCAAGAACCCGCTGCATGCGCCGGGTGATTTTTTCCTTTTCCAGCAAAGTCTGCATTCCCTCGTTGCGGGCGGCAGTCAATTCCCGGCGCAGACTGACAACCTGCTCCTGCTGGCTTTGATAGGACTCGGTGAGATTTTGCGACAGCTCGTTGAATAGATGGAAGGCGTTGGTGAGCTGCCGGGTCTGCTGAGCTTTTTGCTGATTGTGGATATTCATTGACGGTCAGTGTTGTTCTTCTAACCGTTGTTTAAGCAAAAATCAGACCAACAATATATTTCTTTTGTTTTCAGGTATTTATAAAGGGCAGTCAATAAAATGACGGCGGACAGGAAAACCTCAGCGCTGCAGGTCGTATTTGCGCAGCTTCTCCACCAGCGTAGTGCGGCGCATATTCAGACGCTTTGCTGCATGCGCGACGACGCCATTGCATTCATCCAGCGCCTGGCTGATCAGATCGCTTTCCATGTCGCTGAGATATTCCTTGAGATCGATGCCCTGTTCCGGCAGTTGCGGCGCCGGCAGAGGCTGTTCGAGAGACATCACTTCGGTCAGTTCCCGGATGGCTGAAGAGGGCCCCTGTTGTGTGGTCAATATTTCATCCCGTTCGGGCAAGGCATCCTCGAATGCGCCGTATTGGCGGAATTTTTCCGGTAATGCCTGTACGTCGACAGTACTGTCTGGATTCAGAATCGCCAGCCTTTCGATCAGATTGGCCAGTTCCCGGATATTGCCAGGCCAGGGATATTGCATCAGCACCCGCAGGGCGGGTTCGGTCAGGGTCACCGTGCCACGATTGCCGGCTTCCATTTTCTTGATCAGATCCTTGACCAGCAACGGAATATCCTCCACCCTGTCGCGCAATGCCGGCACCTCGATGGGAAACACATTCAGACGGTAGAACAGATCCTCGCGAAAGCGGTTCTCCTTGATTTCATCCTCCAGATTACGATGCGTCGCCGCCATCACACGAATATCACACTGGATGGTCTTGTTGCTTCCGACCCGCTCGAAGGTACGCTCCTGCAGCACCCTGAGCAGCTTCACCTGCATTGCCATGGGCATGTCGCCGATTTCGTCGAGAAACAGCGTACCGCCATTGGCCAGTTCGAAGCGCCCCTGGCGACTCGTCAAGGCGCCGGTAAAGGCGCCCTTGTCATGGCCAAAAAGCTCACTTTCCAGCAATTCGCCGGGAATCGCGCCGCAATTGATCGGTACGAAAGGCTTGTCTCTGCGCGGGGAAATACGGTGCAGGCAGCGGGCGATCACTTCCTTGCCGGTGCCCGATTCGCCGAGGATCAGCACGGTGGCGTCGGAGTCGGCAACCTGGTCGATGAGCCTTCGGGTTTTTTCGATGGCCCGACTGTTGCCCACCAGCCTGAACACGCCACCCTCCCGGCGGTCGGTTCGGCGACGGTCGAACCCGGGTCTGCGCCGGTCGCCATTGACTCCAGGCAAGGCCTTGATATTCTGAAAAAGGGCAAAGACGTCGGCATACACCGCCGGCCACTGCAGTACTTCGAAAAGCATCTTCCGGATGGCAGAGGCAACCGGTTGCGCGGCATCCCGTTCACGCAGCAGGACCAGGGGCCGATCAGGTGCTTTCTCCGCAGCCGTCTTCAGTATCGCTGCCTGTCTGTCGTTTCCATCACCGATAAAGACCGCAAGAACCTCGTCGAGATCATCGAACAGGCCGGGTTCGTCGACAGTGGCAGCACATGTTACCCGGTATTCCAGAAATTCCATCACTGTCGTGAATTGCTGACACCTGGCTGAATGGTCATCGATCAACAATATTCGCGGCAATGCCATGTATACTAGAGTTTAGAGTTTAGAGTTTAGAGTTTCAGAGGAGAAAAACCACTAAAAATCTCAAAAAATAGTTGACATAGCAAGGATCATAGCTGTCTC
>JANEMG010000410.1 GCA_024511045.1 Gammaproteobacteria bacterium
CCATGTCCCACAGAAAAACATCGGGCACATCACGCCCATTCAGGCGCTTAAGGATTGGCACAAAAAACAACCGGAATTATTCAAAAAGAAAATCTATGATCTATCGGGACTTGACATCTATTATTTATTCTGACCTAACCGCCGGATCGAGAAAACTGTTCATGATCTCTGCCATCAGGAGCAGCATCTCCAATTCCCCGTTGACGTCCAATCCGCGCATACGCTTTCCCTGTATCAGGCTCTGCTGCCTGTTTGTCGACAACCAGGCACCGGGCCGCAGCTTTCCAGCCGGAGACTCCCGCCAGGCGGCTGCAGCATGATCCCTGCTATCGCTGAGCGCATCGTTCAAAACGAACAAATCCTGGAATTGCGGCGGTAGTCTCCGATGTTTCCGAAATCAGCAGCCCAGGAAATAATAATGATACCAAGCACTTCCTCGCTCTCATCGAGACGAATCAAAACTCCCGCGCTGCAGCAACGCGCCGCCTTTCACGAAGCAGGACACGCTGCAGCAATCTATCTCTACAACAAATTGAAAAAACTCCCCCCTGTCTTCTTCAGGATCACCATCAACAAACCACTTTCATCGGCAACAAAAAACACCGTCAATAATGCAAAAAACCGACGACATGCCATCGCCAGAGTCGAAGGCGGGCGTTTGATTGAAAACCTGCCTGCGTCGATCGATGGCATTGACGACCTTGTCAGGAACAACCCCGAGCAGACCCTTGCCACCAGACGGGAACTGATCGCCGTGCTGGAGGCCGATGTCATCACGCTGCTCAGCGGTGTACTGGCGGAAGCGAAATTTGTCGCCGACTGCGACGGCGAGCAGATCAACGGCCACCTGTTGAATCTCAATTCCCTGAAAAATTATCGTGATTCCGTGGATCTGGCGCTGGTCAACGACTATATCAAATGCCTGATTCCCGAAAAAAAGAACGCAACGAGAAACTGACCGAGCTGTTTGGCAAGGCTTTCGAGTTCATCAATGAATATTCGACCTGGAGCGGCATAAGTCGACTGGCGAACCATATTCTGGAAAAAAACCACAGCATCGACTGCGAAGAAGTCATTCGCCTGCTGGACGAAGAAACAGGTCTGCAAACACGAAGACACAGCATGACATTCTACAATCCTGCATTGTGATCACTGCCCGGTTTTTCTGTCAGGCGCAACCGTCCCCCTGTCTTTGCTCTGACAGCGACTGAACTGGCGTACAAATTTTACAAAATCCACTAAACTTTGCTTCAAGTGCCGATTTTACGAAAGAGGATAACATCATGACACCACAGTCCCTAGCAAAGGAAGTCGATTCCATCTATTCCCTGCCGGAAGTGGCGATACGCATCAATGAACTGCTCGCCGCCCCAAACACGACGGTCCACGACATCGAGCGGGTCATCGCTCTGGATCCTGCCTTGACGGCGAAGATCCTGAAGCTGATCAACAGTTCCTTCTATGGATTCAGCCGCAAGATCGAGACCGTTGCGCAGGCCGTATCCCTGCTTGGCCACAAGGAAATCCGCAACCTGGTACTGGCGACATCGGTCACCGCCACCTTTACCGACGTACCACCGGAACTGGTGGATATGGAGAGTTTCTGGTACAACAGCGTCACCTGTGCTGCGATCGCCAAAATATTGGCCGAACATTTCCAGATGGAAGATCACGAGCGTTTCTTTACCGCGGGATTGTTGCACAGCCTGGGTAAATTGATTTTCTATACCCAGTGCCCCCGGCAGTCGGCCCGGATCCTGCAGCAGACGAACCGCCTCGAAGACGCCATCACTGCCGCGGAAACCGAGGAATTCGGCTTCAACTACGCCGAGGTGGGAGCCGAATTACTGGTGCTGTGGAAATTGCCGGCGGGCATCTGCCAGATGGTCCGCCATCATGTGCACCCTGCAGAACTACCGGCCGCGGCGGAAGATGCCGTCATCCTGCATGCCGCCAATCGCATCGCGGCGGTAATGGAGCCTGGCGTGAAGATGGCCCCGGATACCGAAATACCGCCGCCGCAATTCGACCCCGGCGTCGAACATGGCCTGGACCTGTTGGAAGACCTGATTCTGCAAACGCAGCTGGAAGCCTCCCTGTATGCCTTCGAATTCATCGAAATCATCAAACCGGGTGTTTCCCTGATTCTATAGGTCCTGCCAGCCTTCATTGCGCTTGCGGCATTACCATCGACGCAAGCGCCTCTTCCCCTCTCGGTCCTTCCCCGCCCTGCCGCTCCACTTGCGGTTTTTTTACAGCCATCGTAACTACTCACCCATAGTAAAAGAAGCCCCTATGGGTGGTCTGTGGAGGAAGTGTCTTTGGCAGGGATGCCAAAGTCAAGCCTACAGGGATGTATTCACGGCGTCTTCCGGAACAGACTA
>JANEMG010000074.1 GCA_024511045.1 Gammaproteobacteria bacterium
GCTCGTCAGCCTGTTCTCCTGTTACGCGCAAGCCGCCGACAACATCCTCATTCCACCCGCCCCGCGAATTGCGGCGCGCAGTTATATACTGCAGGATTTCCACAGCGGTCGGGTCCTGGCGGAAAAAGATGCCGACTTGCGTCTCGCGCCAGCCAGCCTGACCAAGATCATGACCGCTTATGTCGTTTTCCGGGAACTGAACAACGGCCATTTGAGCCTCGATGAAAAAGTCACGATCAGCAAGAAGGCCTGGCAGACGCCGGGCTCGCGCATGTTCGTGGAAGTCAACAAACAGGTTGCCATCGAGGACCTGCTGAAGGGCATGATCATCCAGTCCGGCAATGATGCCAGCGTCGCCCTGGCGGAGCATGTCGCCGGCGATGAAAACACTTTTGCGCAGCTGATGAATCAACATGCCAAGCGACTGGGCATGAACAACACCCACTTCACCAACAGTATGGGGCTGCCCGGTCCGGATCACTACACGACGGCCAGGGATATGGCGACGCTGACCCGCGCGCTGATCCGGGAATTTCCCAATTACTACGGCTGGTATTCGCTAAGGGAATTCACCTTCAATGACATCACCCAGCAAAACCGCAACAAGCTGCTGTGGCGCGACAAGTCCGTGGACGGCGTCAAAACCGGACACACTGAAGAGGCCGGCTATTGCCTGGTGACATCCGCGCAGCGCAGCGGCATGCGCCTCGTTTCAGTGGTCATGGGTACCAGCAGCGTCAACGCCCGCACCAACGAAAGCCAGAGCCTGCTGAATTACGGCTTCCGGTTTTTCGAGACCCATCGCCTGTACAAGGCCCACGAACCGCTCAGTGAGGCCAAGGTCTGGAAAGGCGACAACGACAAGGTCGACCTCGGCCTGGCCGAAGACCTCTATGTGACCATTCCCCGCCGCCACTACAACGATCTGAAGGCGGTGATCAATATCGACAGCAGGATCATGGCGCCGGTTGCCGAAGGGGAGAAATTCGGCAACGTGACGGTCAAACTGGCCGGCGAGACCGTCGCCAACAAACCGTTGATCGCATTGAACAGCATCGACAAAGGCAGCTTCGTCCAGAGACTGTACGATGAAGCCATGCTGATGATCCAGTAAGCCCTGCACTTTATGTCATCCCCTACTGTCTATCTGAACGGCGACTATCTGCCTCTGAGCGAGGCCAGAATTTCCGTGCTCGACCGCGGCTTTCTGTTTGGCGACGGCGTCTACGAAGTCATTCCCGCGTACAACGGGAAGCTTTTCCAGCTGAGCGCGCATTTACAGCGCTTGGACAACAGCCTGGAAAATATCCGCCTGCATCCACCCCATACGCATCGCCAATGGCAGGAAATCCTGACCACACTGCTCGACGACACCCCTGCGCAATACCTCTATCTGCAGGTAACCCGGGGCATCGCGGAAAAAAGAGACCATGCCTTTCCGCAGCCGGTACGGCCGACCGTGTTTGCCATGGCAACTCCGATCGGGTCCACCCTGGAGTTGCAACGCGGCGTCAAGGCGATCACCCTGGACGACAGCCGCTGGCGGCTCTGCCACGTCAAGGCAATCACCTTGCTGGCCAACATCCTGCTCCGCCAGCAGGCCGTCGACGAGGATTGCGCGGAGGCCATCCTGGTCATAGACGACCAGGTCACCGAAGGGGCCGCCAGCAATGTCTTTGCCGTGCTGGACGGAACGCTGACCACGCCGCCGAACAGCAACCGGATCCTGCCCGGCATAACCCGCGATGTCATTTTGCAGCTCGCCCGGGAAAACCGGCTGCCCGTCGTCGAAGCAGCCATCAGTCTGAAGCAGCTGCGGACGGCCAGCGAGATCTGGCTGACCAGCTCCACGCGGGAGATATTGCCGGTGGTCCATCTGGATGGCAGCGTTGTCGGTAATGGCGCGCCTGGCCCTGTCTGGCAATCCATGAACGGTCTTTTTCAGGAATACAAACAACGCGTTTCGACATGACTGAAGAACAATCGTCCTTGCAGTTCCCCTGTTCCTTCCCCATCAAGGCCATGGGTATCACCAGTGCCGAACTGGACATCCGGATTGTCGAAATCATCCGCCGGCATGTACCGGACATCCAGGAAGGCGCTGTCACTTCGAAACCCAGCAGAACGGGAAAATACACTTCCGTCACGGTCACCATACTGGCGACCAGCCGCCAGCAGCTGGACGCCATCTACCAGGACCTGAGCGACGCTCCGGAAGTGCTCGTGGCACTGTAGTCCGTTCGCCAATCGACATCAAACCTGACCTGCAGGAATCCGTTACTTGATTACCCACCAGCTTCAGCCATTTACCAAAATGAAAAACAGCGGTCAATCAATGTCAAATCATGACTGGCATCCTGTGCTTATCTGGACAAAATCAGATGTTGCACTGAGTTGGGAAGTCCAATAAAGTGTCATTTCGACGGCAGGAGAAATCCTGGGCGCCATGGCATGTGCCACCGTTCAAGATCCCTCCTGCCGTCGGGATGACAGGATTAACGAAGTGACAGGGTGGCGATAGTGTGTCATTTCGACGGCAGGAGAAATCCTGGGCGCCATGGCAATGTGCCAGCACTCAAAATCCCTCCCTGGCGTCGGGATGACAGGATTTTAACGCTTTCAGCAACGCTGAGGGTCATACGCAATCAGGATCAATTATGAAAAAAACACTCTTCTTCGCGGTGCTGTTTCTTTCCATGAACAGCCACGCCGCCGATCTTCAGCGACTGGAGTCGGAAAGCCGGCAGGCAATCGCTGAATTCTCCAGCCAGCTGAAAAGCAAACTGCGGCAGGGCATGCAGCAGGGCGGGCCTGTCGCGGCAATCCAAGTTTGTCACGCGGCTGCCAGTGCTATCAGCGAACGGATTTCCCGGCAGTATGGCTGGAAAATTGCCCGCACCTCCCTGAAGGTGAGAAACCCCGGAAACGCTCCGGATCCCTGGGAAAGAAAAGTACTGGAAACTTTCGAAGCACGCAAGGCCGGGGGAGAACCGGCCCAACAGCTTTCCCATTCTGAAATCATCGAACAGAACGGGCAAAAGAACTTCCGTTACCTGCAGGCGATACCAACCGGAGAAATCTGCCTCGCCTGCCATGGCAAGAACATCGACCCTGCCTTACAGGCAGAACTGGACAGACTTTATCCCGACGATCAGGCACGGGGGTTTACCGTCGGCGACCTGCGCGGCGCCTTCAGCATCACCCGAAGCATCGATTGAACAAGCCGTGGCCATCACCATCCGCCGCCTGGGCCGACAGGATTATCGACAGACCTGGCAGGCCATGCAGGATTTCACGCTGAAACGCGATGCCCGGACCGCCGATGAGCTGTGGATCACCGAACACCCGCCGGTGTATACACTGGGCCTCAGCGGCAAACGGGAGCATCTGCTGGAACCCGGCAATATTCCCGTCGTCGAAACAGACCGCGGCGGCCAGGTGACCTATCACGGTCCTGGCCAGCTGGTGCTGTACGTCCTGCTGAATCTGACGCGCCGCAAAATCGGCATCCGCGACCTGGTCACCCTGCTGGAACAGGCCATGATCGCCTGCCTGGCAGAATACGGCATCCGCGCCGCGAGCAGGGCCGATGCCCCCGGCGTTTATGTTTCCGGCAGAAAAATCGGTTCGGTGGGCCTGCGCATCAAAAAAGGCTGCAGCTACCATGGCCTCAGCCTCAACAACCAGCTGCAGCTGCAGCCCTTCTCCGGCATCGATACCTGCGGCTATCCGGACCTGCAGGTCACCAGCCTTGCCGAACTGGGGGTTTTCATCAAAAACCAGGAACTGGCCATTCCCATCGTCCATTATCTGAAGCAACGACTGTCATGACGCAACGCTCTCCTTACCAGGCTCCATCCCGCTCCAACCCGGATTCCCACCAGCGCAATGCCGACAAGCTGGCGAGAATACCCATCAAGGTCGAGACCGGCCAGCCCATCCTGCCCAAGCCGGACTGGATCCGGATAAAAATTCCGGGCGGCGGCAAAATCAACCGCATCAAACAGGTACTACGGGACCAGAACCTGCATACGGTCTGCGAGGAAGCCGCCTGCCCGAATCTGGCCGAATGCTTCAATCACGGCACCGCCACCTTCATGATCATGGGCGATCTGTGCACCCGGCGCTGTCCTTTCTGCGATGTCGCCCACGGCCGGCCGAAACCGCTGGACAGCGAAGAACCCCGGCACCTGGCCGCAACCATCGAGGCGATGCGGCTGAACTACGTGGTCATCACCTCGGTCAACCGCGACGACCTGAAAGATGGCGGCGCCGGACATTTCGCCGCCTGCATCAAAGCCATCCGGGAGCGCACCGCGCAGACCCGGATTGAAATTCTGACGCCCGATTTCCGCGGCCGCATGCAGACCGCCATCGACATTCTCAGCGAGCAGCCCTGTGATGTCTTCAACCACAATCTGGAAACCGTTCCCCGTCTCTACAAACAGGCGCGCCCTGGTGCCGACTACGAAAATTCCCTCGCATTGCTGCAGAGCTACCACCAGGTACAGCCGCACATACCGACCAAGTCCGGACTGATGCTGGGCCTTGGCGAGCGGTCGGAGGAAATCCATCAGGTGCTGCGGGATTTGCTGGCCAGCGGCTGCTCCATGCTGACGCTGGGACAATATCTGCAGCCCAGCCGTGATCATCTGCCGGTACAACGTTACATCACCCCCGAAGAATTCACCGCCTATGGCCGGTTTGCGCGGGAGCTGGGCTTTACCCAGGTCAGCAGCGCTCCGCTGGTCAGGTCTTCCTATCACGCCGACCTGCAGGCTGCGGGCATCGTCGACTCCTGAAACCAATCCATGCAGGATGGGGCAGGAAATCTTTTTTTGCGCGTAACTACTCGGGCCCTTATGGGTAGTCTGTTCCGGAAGACGCCGTGAATACATCCCTGCAGGCTTGACTTTGCCATCCCTGCCAAAGACACTTCCTCCACAGACCACCCATAGGGGCTTCTTTTACTATGGGTGAGTAGTTACTTTTGCGCGACATTGCCTACCAGCACCTGGATTTTTCCTGATTTCCAGACTATACATATTGTATAAATTTCAACCTGGAGACTGGTAGTGACAGACATATCCAGCAATGACGACTTGCAGAAACTGACCAATACCATTTACTTTGTCATCGCCGAATCATTGCAAATCGACATGCAGCAAATCAGGCCGGAAAGCCGTTTGCTGCAGGACCTGGCGATGACCCCGCAACAACAACAGGAACTGAGCGAATTCATCATGCATCTGTTCAACGATTACCAGCTCGATTTCTCCACCATCGACAGTGTGCAGGATCTGGTCGACCAGGTTCTGACGGTACTGCGCGGACTGCCGGATTTCCCAGCGCCCAGCAGCACAAATTCCCTTGCGTAACAGGTTTGGCATACAACTTCCCTTGAACCCGGCAATGACACACAAAAAAACCCCGACTGCTGACGCAGCCGGGGTTTTTTATCGGCTTGCTTGCAGCGGTGTGTCCCGCCGCTTGAGACCGGAAAGGCTTTACATCATGCCGCCCATGCCACCCATGCCGCCCATATCCGGCATTGCCGGTGCTCCTGCTTTTTCATCGGCAGGCTCATCGGCGACCATCACTTCCGTGGTGATCATCAGAGCGGCAACCGAAGCGGCATTCTGCAGGGCATAACGGGTCACTTTCGCAGGATCCAGAATACCCATTTCGATCATGTCGCCATATTCACCGGTCGCGGCGTTGTAGCCGAAGTTGCCGGAGCCATTGCGCACTTCGTTGAGCACCACGGATGCTTCATCGCCGGCATTGGCGACGATCTGACGCAGCGGCTCTTCCATGGCCCGGCGCAGAATATTGACGCCGACATCCTGATCGTGATTGGCCCCTTCCAGACCATCCAGGGCGGAAAGCGCACGAATCAACGCGGTGCCGCCACCGGCCACGACGCCTTCCTCGACGGCCGCGCGGGTGGAATGCAGGGCATCTTCGACGCGTGCCTTCTTCTCTTTCATTTCCACTTCAGTGGCCGCACCGACCTTGATCACGGCAACCCCGCCGGCCAGTTTCGCCAGACGTTCCTGCAGCTTTTCCTTGTCGTAATCGGAAGTCGCCTCATCGATCTGGGCGCGAATCTGCTTGACCCGCCCCTTGATCTGGTCTTCAGAGCCAGCACCATCGATGATGGTGGTATTTTCCTTGCTGATCTGGACTTTCTTGGCGGTACCCAGTTGATCGAGTTCGGTTTTTTCCAGGCTCAGACCAACTTCTTCGGAAATCACCACGCCGCCGGTCAGGATGGCGATGTCTTCCAGCATGGCCTTGCGACGGTCGCCGAAACCAGGCGCCTTGACAGCCGCCACCTTGACGATACCGCGCAGGTTGTTCACCACCAGCGTCGCCAGTGCTTCGCCTTCCACGTCTTCGGCAATGATCAGCAGCGGACGGCTGGCCTTGGCGACGGATTCCAGTACCGGAAGCAGGTCACGAATGTTGGAGATCTTCTTGTCGAACAGGAGAATATAGGGGTTTTCCAGCTCGACGCTCATGCTGTCCTGGTTGTTGATGAAATAAGGTGACAGGTAACCGCGATCGAACTGCATGCCTTCCACGACATCCAACTCGTTTTCCAGACCCGAGCCTTCCTCGACCGTAATCACGCCTTCCTTGCCGACTTTTTCCATCGCTTCGGCGATGATCTGGCCCACCGACTCGTCGGAGTTGGCGGAAATGGTGCCGACCTGGGCAATGGCATTGCTGTCGGTGCAGGGCGTGGCGTTTGCTTCAACCGCCTTGACCGCTGCAGTGACCGCCAGATCGATGCCGCGCTTCAGGTCCATGGGATTCATGCCAGCGGCAACGGCCTTGATGCCTTCGTTGACGATGGACTGCGCCAGCACGGTCGCTGTCGTGGTGCCATCACCGGCGACATCGGAAGTCTGCGATGCCACTTCCTTGACCATCTGTGCACCCATGTTTTCAAACTTGTCGCTCAATTCGATTTCCTTCGCGACCGAAACACCGTCTTTGGTGATGGTGGGCGCGCCAAAGCTTTTTTCCAGAACCGCATTGCGGCCCTTTGGACCCAGAGTCACTTTCACTGCATTTGCCAGAATATTGACACCCGCCACCATCAAGGCGCGAGCATCAGTGCTGAATTTTACTTCTTTTGCTGCCATTTTCTTTCCTAAATTATAAAGTTAACAATTACAAACAAATATAAACAAACCCGGGGATCACTCAAGAATACCCATGATGTCTTCTTCGCGCATGACGATGACTTCCTCACCGTCCACCTTGACTTCATTGCCGGCATATTTGCCAAACAGTACCTTGTCGCCGACCTTGACATCCAGTGGGCGTACTTCACCATTATCGAGCAGTTTGCCGTTTCCGACGGCCAACACTTCGCCCTGACTTGGTTTTTCCGTTGCAGAATCAGGCAGTACGATACCGCCTGCAGAGGTGCGTTCTTCTTCCACACGTTTTACGATCACTCTGTCGTGTAACGGACGTATTTTCATTAACTTCTCCTAACAGTTTTAAAATGATTTCATAAAGTAATATCGAGTTATCAGCACTCGCCTCTCTCGAGTGCTAATAATAACGAGCTTTTGCAGTCTGTCAAGTTCTTTGGCATTATGATGCCATCGACTCTTCCAATCTCGAGAACCAATGAACGATCAGCAACTGCTGCGCTACAGCAGACAAATCATGCTGCCCCAGATCGATATCGCCGGACAGCAAAAAATCACACAGGCCAGCGTCTTGATCATCGGCGCTGGTGGGCTGGGCTGTCCCGCCGCGATGTATCTGGCGGCCGCAGGCATTGGCCATATCACGCTCTATGATCATGATGTCGTGGACCTGTCGAATCTGCAGCGTCAGATCGCTCATCACACCGGAGATATTGGGACGGATAAGGTCATTTCAACCCAAAACACGATAAAAAATCTCAATCCGGATGTCAGCGTCAGTGCGCATAAACAGAAACTTGCCGGGGAGCTGCTGGAGGAGGAAGTGCAGAAAGCCGAGGTAGTGCTGGACTGCAGCGACAACTTCGGCACCCGTTTTGCCGTGAACAGGGCCTGTGTCAGAAATCGTACGGCACTGGTTTCCGGCGCGGCCATCCGCTTCGAGGGACAGGTTACGGTATTCACGCCGGGGAGAAACGACAGCCCCTGCTACAACTGCCTGTATGCCGAAAGCGGCGAGGAAATGCAAAACTGCGCAACCAATGGCGTAATCGCACCGATCACCGGCATCATTGGCAGCATCCAGGCCCTGGAAGCCATCAAACTGCTGGTCGGCATCGGCGCCGTGCTGACCGGCCGTCTGCTGCTGCTGGATGGATTGACCATGGAATGGAACAGCATGCAGTTCAAAAAGAACCCCGCCTGCCCTACCTGCGGAGGGCAATGAAGGGCAATTCGCCGGCAGAGGATCTACGAGGAAACCAGGATCGATTCAAGAAACAAACTTTGGCAGTAACTACTCACCCATCGTAAAAGAAGCCCCTATGGGTGGCCTGTGGAGGAAGTGCCTTTGACAGGGATGCCAAAGTCAAGCCTACAGGGATGTATTCACGGCATCTTCCGGAACAGACTACCCAAAGGCCCGCGTAGTTACCTTTGGCAATTGCCAGTATGGAAGCGGTACTTCAGAAAAAATGCGGGGCGGGTCAGCACCAGCGCAACACGACAAACCTTGGAAATCAGCAGGATTACACTACGGGACCTGTTCTTGAGTGCCGATGGAGTAGCGGATAAGCACATCAGACTACCCACAAGCCTCAGCCATTTTCAAAATGCTGCTTGCGCCCGATCGATGCCAAGCCAGTGACTGTCATTCCGACCAGTGCAGCACCTGTTTCCCCTGATCCGCACATGCACTTATAAACAATTGAATACTCTGATTAAATTTACAAATAGGCGTTCAATACAAAAACAGGTGCCGCACCATCGGGAAAAATCTCAAGCGCCATACAATAAATCAAGTGCCAGGATCCCTGCTGGGCTGGCGCAAGCGTGTCGCTACCTCGTGATAGATTTTGGGACATCCAAGTCTCCAAAATCGACTCGCCAACGCGACAACCATTATTGCCCCGGCCGTCCTGCGTCCGT